>CAYNVC010000311.1:0-3716 GCA_964400615.1 uncultured Anaerolineales bacterium
CGCTGACCGAGGACAGCGGCACGTGGGTGCACCCGCTCCTGCCCGGCAGCCCGGCGCTCGACGCGGGGGTATGTATCACCGACGTGACGACCGACCAGCGCGGCGTGGCCCGCCCCCAGGGCGCGGGCTGCGACATCGGGGCCTACGAGCGGAGTGAGCGCAAGATATATCTACCGCTGGTGTTGAGGAATCACTGAGGCCAAAACCCGGCAGGTTCTTGAAACCTGCCGGGTTTCACAATTCTTGTTCCGGCTTGAACCCGGCCCTGGCCCTCTTGTGACCACCAGATAATAACCCAAATTTGACAATATATCTTAAACCATTATAATCGCTTTGGATAAGCTAAAACATTAGAGCTAGAGCAGGAAAGGAGAAAAAGATGGCGAAACTGGAAACGATAGAGGGCATTGGGCCGACCTATGCGGAAAAACTCCGCGCCGCCGGCATCCGTGGGACAGGGATGTTGCTCCAGGCCGGGGCCTCTCCCGATGGACGCAAGAAACTGGGAGAAGAGACCGGCATCGGCGACGAGTACATCCTGGACTGGGTCAACCGGGCGGATATGATGCGGGTAAAGGGCATTGGCGAGGAATACAGCGACCTGCTGGAAAAGGCCGGCGTTGACACCGTGCCCGAGCTAGCCAGGCGCAACGCGGACAATCTCTTTGCCAGGATAATCGAGGTGAACGCCGCCAAACAACTGGTGCGCCGCCCCCCGACCCGCGAGATGGTCGCCCGCTGGATAGAGCACGCCAAAACACTGCCGCGAGCAGTCTCGTATTAGGAAGGTGAATAATGACTCAGGGAATTGACCTCGGCAACCTGTTCAATGTAGCGTTGCAGGCCATATCTACCCATCGCCAGGAAATCAACGCGCTGGACGGCTACAACGGCAACCACGGCGACAATATGGTCGAAAACCTGCGCATGGTCGTGGATGCGCTCCAGCAAGGAAAATCACAACCCCCGGCCCAGGCCCTCGAGCACGCCAGCAAGGTGCTCAAGTCTAAAGGACACGGCGGTACCAGCCAATACTATGCCCAGGGCCTGGCCCAGGCTGCGAACCAACTTGGGAACCGCTCAACGTTGAGTAACGACGACGTAGTAACTCTGGTACAATCGCTCCTGAGTGCAATCCCCAACGAAGGAGTCCCACAGCAGCCCCAGGCGAGCGACAGTGTGCTCGGTCACATTCTCGGCAGCCTGACCGGAGGGCAACAGCAGGCAGCGCCCCAGGCCGGGGGACTGGACATAGGCAACATGCTGGGAGCCTTGCTAGGCGGCGGGCAACAGGAACAGGCCGCTCAGCAGGATAATGGCCTCGACCTGGGGGACGTCGTCAATGCTCTACTGCCGGCAGGTATGGCCTATATGCAGGCCAAACAATCGGGCGCTGGTTCAACAGCGGCCATCGGGCAGGCCCTGACGGCAGCCCTGGTGAGCGGACAAGCGAACCCACTCCAGGCCAGGACGCCCCGAGCCGCTGCCGGGGGGCTGATAGCTCAGAGTCTTTTGCAGGCGCTCACGAGCCAGAAATAGGGTTGATCTGACCAATCATTCCGTCAGCGTGACGGTTTGTAACCTGCACAAGTCGGCCAAGTGGATACCAGATATCGAATCAGAATAAAGGAGAACAAGATGGCAAAGGGCAAGGACAAGAAAAAAGGGTTTTTGGACAAGGCAATTGATGCAGTAAGCAGCCGCGATGAGAAAGAGGCCGCAGAGGAAGCACAGCAAGAAGCCGCAGCAGCGCAAAGAGAGGCACGCCGCGCGGCTGCTCAGAAACGCGCCGCCGAAGCCAAGGCGGAGACCGCCGAAGCTCGCGCCGCGGCCGCCGAAAAAGAGGCCGCAGAGGCCAAAGCCAAACTGGCCCGAATGCAACAACAGAAAGCCACAGAGCAACGAGGGCAGGAAATGAGGGAAAGGGCAAGGGCACGCACCCAGGCCGTCAAAAAGAGCCGCACCTATGTGGTCAAGTCTGGCGACAACTTGAGCAAAATCGCCAAAGAGCTTCTCGGCGATGCCAACCGCTGGACCGAGATCTTTGAGGCAAACAAAGATCAGATTGAGAACCCCAACCTGATCCGCGTCGGGCAAGAGTTGAAAATTCCGCCCAAATAATACATAGCGAGATTACTGCTCAGGACATTCCGCAGCGATTGAAATCGCCCCTCGATAGTTTGCCGGGCATCCAAGCCGCAGGTTAGTGGTAAGCGATTTCAATCGCTGCGCCGGGCAATCTGGGCAGTGATCTTGATCCTACCCAACGACACTCCGCCGGGGAGAACTGGCAAAAAGGGAAACCCGATGAAAAAAGTGCTCAGCATCAGCCTGGGGTCTTCGGCCCGCAACCATACCACTGAGGCAGATTTCCTGGGCGAACATTTCTGGATCAGTCGCCAGGGCACCGACGGCGATTTTGAAAAGGCGCTCCAAATGTACCGCGAGTACGACGGTAAAGTGGACGCCTTTGGCGTGGGGGGAACCGAGTTCTACCAACTCGTCGCTGGGCACCGCTACTACTGGCGCGACGCCCGCCGCATCCGTGAAGCGATCAAAATCTCCAAAGTCGGCGATGGCAACGGCCTCAAGCACCTCCTCGCCCCCTATGCCCTCCAGGCATTGGAAGAACACGGTATCTCGCTCCGGGGGAAAAAAGTGCTCCAAACGACCGCCGTAGACCGGTACGGCATGGCCAGGGCGCTGACGGATGCCGGGTGCGAGGTCATCTTTGGCGATCTTATGTTCACACTTGGCCTGCCCATCCCCGTGCGTGGTATGCGCGCCCTCCACATCCTGGCCGCGCTGGCACTACCAATCCTCACCCAATTGCCATTTTCCTTCTTCTACTCACTGGGAGAAGAACAAGAAGGGCCACCCGCGACCAAATTCACTCGCTACTACGAGTGGGCCGACATCATCGTGGGCGATTTTATCCAGGTTCGCTCCAATATGCCGGACGACCTCACAGGCAAGATCGTCGTCACCAACACCACCACCGCGCGGAATTTCGAGGAACTGCGCGAGCGCAACCTCCACATCCTCGTGACCACCACCCCCCGCCTGGAAGGTCGCTCCTTCGGCACCAACGTGATGGAAGCCGTCTGTCGCTGCCTGGTGGACAAGCCCGACGACCAGATCACCGACGTGGACATCGTTGACCTGATAGAACGTATCCCCCTCAAACCACAAGTACATGTGCTGGGGAAATAGTTGAACCCGGCAGTCAGACCCCCGTTTCTCTAACCGAGATTGCCCGCAGCCAAACGAAAACGCACAACCTGGATTCGCCGCGCCGCCTGTTCACGGCGGTGACTGGCATACGAGAGCAGGACGCAGACGAACGCTGGAAACGCTGTTTCCCCTCTGTCACCTGATCCGCGTCGTCTGCGTTTGTCTGTGTCCAGCAACCGGGTGCGCTAGATATCAAACAGCCCTGTGGAAATCAAGATTTGACAGAGTTGTGTTTATAGTGTATAATGGTTTGCAATATAAACTAGTTTGCAAAAAGGAAGCGATGGTATGAACACGCAAGAAGGAAACCATATAGCAACCATGTCCTCGCCCGACGAATACACCCGGCGAGCCGTCCGGGCATTCTGGGCGGATGGACTGTGGGATCTGGCGATGGCGGGCTTTTTCGCCGTCACCGCTCTCTGGAGCTACGTTTGGGTGCGCGTCCTGGCCTTCCCCACCTGGACATGGCCGTGGCCGTT
>CAYNVC010000312.1:0-3689 GCA_964400615.1 uncultured Anaerolineales bacterium
TGCCGCAGCGTGATCGCCTTCGAGGGGCACGTCCCGGCGCAGGTGCCACACCCCTTGCACAATGCCTCTTGCACACGGGCCACCTGGCGGCCCCGGTTCTCGACCAGGTCAATGGCCGCGTAGGGGCAAGCCTGAATGCACTGGGTACAGCCCACACACATCATCTCGTCCACGTTGGCGATGGCGGATTCGACCTGCACCTCGCCCTGGCGGATGAGCGAGAGCACCCGCGCCGCCGCCGCCGATCCCTGCGCCACAGAGTCGGGCACGTCGCGCGGGCCTTGAGCGCAGCCGGCGATAAAGATGCCGTCGGTCAGAGTCGCCACCGGGTCCAGCTTGGGGTGCTTTTCCTTGAACCAGCCGTCGGAATCACAACTGATGCTGAATAGTTGGGCCACCTCCCGCGCGTCGTGGCGCGGTTCCAGCCCCACGCTCAGAATGACCATATCCACCGGGACGCGCATCTGCCGCCCCAGCGCCCGATCCTCGACCAATACCACCAGCCCGTCCCCTTGCGGCAAAATCTCGGCCGGGCGGCCATTGATGAAGGCCACCCCCTCTTTCTGCAAGCGCTTGTAAAACCCCTCGTATCCCTTGCCGCCGGTGCGCATGTCAATGTAAAACTCATAGATACGAGCGCCGGTGTGATCGTGGACCAGGTGGGCCAGCTTGAGCGAGTACATGCAACAGACTTTGGAGCAATAGTGATTATAATTCTCGTCCCGGCTGCCCACGCAGTGAACTATGCCGACGCTCTTGGGTTCCGTCTTGCCGTCGCGCAGAACGACGTGCCCGTCGGTGGGGCCGGATCCGGCCAGCATACGCTCCACCTCCATGCTGGTAAAGACGTTGGGATAGCGACCATAGCCGTAAGAGGAAATGCGGCGGGCATCGAATATATCGTAGCCGGTGGCGAGGATGATGTTGCCCACCTCGATATCCAAAAAAGTGTCCTCCTGGGTATAATCAATCGCGTGGGTGGGACATACTTTTTCGCACACCTTACAGCGGCCTTTGGTGAAAAAGAGACAGGCGTCCCGGTCAATCACCGGCACTGCCGGCACCGCCTGGGGAAAGGGCCGGTAGATGGCCTTGCGCTTGCCCATACCGACGTCGAAACCCGCGAAATCCACGACCCGGCGGGGACACTTTTCCTCACACGTGCCGCAGCCGGTACACTTGTCCATGTCCACCGACCGCGCCCGCTGGCGGATGCGAACGTCGAAATTGCCCACGTACCCGGAAACCTCTTCCACCTCGCTATAGGTCAGGAGGGTGATGTTGGGATGCCGACCGGCATCCATCATTTTGGGGCCGAGAATTCAGGCACTACAGTCGAGCGTGGGAAAGGTCTCGTCCAGTTGGGCCATGTGGCCGCCGATGGAAGGCTCCCGCTCGACCAGGTAGACGGGGTAATTGGCGTTCGCCAGCTCAAGAGCGGCCTGGATGCCGGTTATCCCGGCCCCAACGACGAGCGTAGCCGGGCGGATGGGGACTTTGTTGACGCTCAGCGGTTGGTGATGCCGCACCCGCGCGACGGCCGCCTCGACCAGGGATTTGGCTTTTTTCGTCGCCTCTTCCTTGTCCTCGTGCACCCAGGAGCACTGCTCGCGGATGTTGGCCTGCTCGAAATAATAGGGGTTGAGTCCGGCCTCGCCAATCGCCCGTTGGAACGTCGGCTCGTGCATGCGGGGGGTGCAGGAGGCGACGACCACCCGATCCAGGCCCAGTTCACGCACGTCATCCTTGATCAACTCCTGGCCCAGGCTGGAGCACATGAACTCGTAATCGCGTGATACGACCACCCCCGGCAGGTCGGCGGCCCACTCGGCCACCCCCTCCACGTCCACCATCCCGGCGATGTTGCTTCCACAATGACAGATGTACACGCCGATTTTCATCAGCTATCTCCTTCAAAAACACAGATTTCGGGACATTGACGGATTAAAAAAGAATTTCTTCCACTTTTCCCAATCGCTCGATGCCCTTGACTTCGTAGGACAGCAATGGCAACTTGATCAAGGTCATACTGTCGCCGTACTCGTCGTCCAACATCTCGATGTACGGGCGCTGCATATCTGCACGCCGCCGCAAAAAACCAGAGTCGGGGTCCAGGATGACGTGGTTGACGATAATGTAGCGCACGTCCAACCCGTGCGCCGCCAGTTCCCCGATCACGCGCCGGCTCTGGTAGACGCCCAGCGCTTCCGGGATAGTGACCATGATGAACTCGACGTTGGCCGGGTCGCCGAAAAAGCGCATGGTCTGCTCGGAAAGCTCTTTCCAGCCGGCGATGATCTCCAGGAACGGCGTCTGCGAGAGTTTGAGCCTGTCCTGCACCCCCAGGTAGATGCGCGGGGCCACGCGCAGATGCTCGATGAAGCGGCCCGGCAATCCCAGCAAACGCAGCGTGTCGCCGGCCGGAGCCGTGTCCCAGATTATCACGTCGTAACGCCCGTCCCGGACGTGCTCCAGGATATAGTCGAGCATAAATTCTTCCTGGATTCCGGGCGCCAGCGCCACGTAATCCACGATCTCGTCGTAGGGCAGGTCAACCAGCGCGGAAGCCGCCTGGTATATCTCGGGGCCGAATTTTTCTTTCCAGCGGCGCATCACCTCGGCGGGGTCGATTTCCAGCGCGTGCAGGTTCGTCACACCCGGCACCGCCCTCTCCGTGGGGCCAATCTCGGTCTCGAAAATGTCAGAGAGCGAGGGAGTGAGGTCGCTGGAAATGATCAGCGTGCGCCTGCCGGCGCGGGCATAGTGGAGCGCCACCGCCGCCGACGAGGTGGTCTTGCCCACCCCACCCTTGCCGCCGAACATCAAGACGCGCTTGTCAATTTGACTCAAGGACACGAGAGATTTGTGCAAAGAACACTCCTCGCACCCGCATTAGCGAGACCCCAACACAGCGTGCAGTGTCTCACACGCAGGACAAATTCCACCCGGCCGGATGATGGCATAACCATCGCGCGGATCATATCCGACGCGCTCAAAGTCAACATTCCACACCATAATTGCCCGCACCATCCTGGTATCCATACTCAACTGCACGGCCTCGGCCAACCACGCAGCTTGCTCAGCATCTGTATTGCCCCGCGCCCAGGCAAAAGAGTCGTGAAACTGTGGCACACCTTCTTGAGAAGCATAGCCCATTTCTGTATAAAATATCTGTCGCTCCTGAAAAATCTGCCGATATACCTGTGTCTGAGGAAGAAAATACCAGGCATGGTATCCGCCGCCAGAATCCGCAGGATGCCCACTCGTCGCCGAAGGCGAGGTGGCTCCCAAGAGATAGTGTGCCCCAAGATAATCCATACATTGAACAGCACCTGCCAAATGGAGACCTTCCAGCCAGGGAGTGTCATCACAACCAAATGTCCAACATCCCCCAAAGAAACCGGTCGGCACCGGCGCTGCACTGATCACATAGGTATGGTTATTGGCATTTCTGATAGCGGTATAGGACTCGCACAATAAATCGACATAGTTCTGTGGACTAATTGCTCCATTCTGCCAGGAACGATCGACATTAGGCTCACTCCAAACTTCGATAGCGTCAGCGCCAGAAGCTGCAACTTGAGCAACCCACAGGGCAAAGTCATGCTCAAAGTTCGGCAAAGTCACCATGTCGCGCGGCCCCACAGCCGTGATTTGAATCTTGAACGCTTTGGCATGGGCATCATTGA
>CAYNVC010000313.1:0-3680 GCA_964400615.1 uncultured Anaerolineales bacterium
CCCTGTCCCCCTGTCCCCTTGTCACCTTGTCCCCTTGTCACCCTATCACCCCATCACCTCCTTTCAGAAAACGCTCTGGGTCTGCCAGGAACTGCTCGTAAACCCGATAATGCGTGGTTTCCTCGTAACTCACCTGCGTGATGCCGGATGGCTCGAAACTGAAAATCTGCGCCCCTGGGTAAGCGAGCAGGAGGGGCGAGTGAGTGGCAATGATGAACTGGGCACGCCCCGCCGCCTCCAACCGCTGCAACAACCTGACGAACTCGATTTGGCTCAATGGCGAGAGCGCAGCCTCCGGCTCGTCGAGGATGTACAGCCCCGCGACCTGGCAACGCCCGCCCAGGTAGCTCAAAATCCCCTCTCCGTGCGAGAGCGTGTTGATGATGCGCCCGCCGTGATATTTCAGCCGCCCCGGGTCGCACAGCGCCACGTCATCCAAAAAATCGGCCAGGTCGCGGAACGTCTCGGCCCGGAACAAGGAACCCGCCACGTGCCCGTTGGCCCACGTCACGCTGACGTAATCCGCCAGGCGAGTCTCGTAGGGATTAGCGTGGACTATGTGCCGCTTGGGCTTGTCCCAGATGTGGATGCCGCACTTGCGGGCGACCGCCTCCAACAGAGTGGACTTGCCCGACCCATTTTCACCCACAAAGAAAACAACCCTGCTCTCGAAAACAAGCTCTGTCGTCTCCCTGAGAGCGGGGACATTGAAAGGATAACAGCGAGCACTGGGATAGCTGTCGCCGTCAACCCGGACACGGGTGACGTACATATCAACCCTCCTTCAGCAATAAATCAGCCCCGGCGCAAGCGGGTATCCCGCCGGCAAGTGTGGCCTGGCTCTCGTCATCCCCATCGCTTTGCGCACCAGGCGCATCGTCTCTCCCGACTCACGGCGCATGCGCCGGTTGCCGCTTTCCAAAATCTCCTCGACCAATCCCGGCTGGGCCGCGTAACGAGCGCGCCGTTCGCGGATGGGGGTCAGGAACTCGTTGATGGCGCGGGCCAGCTTTTCCTTGACCTCCACATCGCCCACCCGTCCCCGGCGGTACCGCTCTTTCAGTTCTTGCACCTCCTCCCGGTCGGGGTTAAAGGCGTCGTGGTAGGCGAAAACCGGGTTGCCCTCGACCTGGCCGGGAAGGTCGGCCCGCACCCGCTGGGGGTCGGTGTACATCCCGCGCACCTTGCGCTCCACCGTCGCCGCGTCGTCCGCCAGGTAGATGACGTTAGCCAGTGACTTGCTCGCCTTCCCCCGCCCGTCGGTGCCGACGAGCAGGTCGCCGAGCAACGTATCCGGCACGGGAAAGACCGGCCCGTAGAGACGGTTGAACTTGCGGGCCAACTCGCGCGCCACCTCGACGTGGGCCTGGTTATCCCTGGCGACCGGCACCAGATGGGCGCGGGGCAGCAGAATGTCGGCGGCCTGGAGCACCGGGTAGTTCAACAGGCCCAGGGGCATCCTCTCCAACCGGGCCGCGCGGGCCATCTCTTTGAGACTTGGGACGCGCTCCAGCCGGGGCACGCTGGCGAGCATCCCCAGGAGCAGGGCTAACTCGTAGGTGCCCGGAATGGCCGATTGGACAAAGATGGTGCTCCTGTTCGGGTCGATCCCGGCCGCCAGATAGTCGAGCACGATCTCGCGGGTGTGGCGGTGAATTTGCGAGATGTGCTCTTTCTGCGGGCGAGTGGTGAGCGTGTGCAAATCGGCGACGATAAAGAAACACTCGTACTCATCTTGCAGTCGCACCCGATTAGCCAGACTACCCACGTAATGGCCCAAATGCAGTTTGCCCGTGGGCCGGTCTCCGGTCAAAATTCGTTTTTTGGTCATTTCAGTTCCTCCAAGATCATTGTTGTAGAGCAAGTTGCCAACTTGCTGATTGCCCCACGAAAAAACGCCCGTCCCCTGAAAAAGGGACGGGCGTCGTATAGACACTCGCGGTGCCACCCTGTTTAGGCAGCTCTAAAACAAAAAAACGCGCCCATGATGGCGCGTGGTAGGTAGAGAGCCAGCCTCACTCATTTGCAGGTACGACCCACGAACAACCTGGGCGATACCCTCAGCCGTGATAACGGTGGCGTCTCCGGCCCGGACTAGTCTGAACGAAAATTACCGTTCATTTCGGCGGGCGACTCGCAGGCCCATTCGGCGACGGCGCTGGTATCTGGCTCTCAGCTTGTGCCAGACTCTCTGAACCCCGCTACGCCGCTTACTCTTCCTGGTCTCAGTCTTTATATGCTTATGTTACTACAATCAGGTCAAATGTCAAGCCGGAAAGACACGGGCTATTCGATGTAGGGCAACAGTTCCTCTTGCAATATCTCTTTGGGCCTAAAGCCCACGATACGGGTGGCCTCCGCGCCGCCCTTGAACAGAATCAGCGTGGGAATGCCCCGAATGCCGTAACGGGCGGGCGTCTGGGGGTTGCTGTCCACGTCCAACTTGGCTACCTGCATTTTATCAGCGTGCTCTGCGGCGATGGCCTCGACCGCCGGCGATACCATCCGGCAAGGCCCGCACCACTCGGCCCAGAAATCCACCAGAGTTGGTGTGGTCGCCTCAAGCACCTCGCTCTCGAACGTGGCATCAGTTACTTGAAATGGTTTTGTCATACTCTTTCCTCCTGAATTAACGTGGGGCGGATTATCCTACGGGAGAGCGCTTTTGTCAAGCGGGGATACCGGCCCGCGCTGCTTTTTGACCGGGTACAAAGAGCACCAACCCCGTTTCGCTCGCCACCTTGCCCGGATTCGACGAAACTTGCCAAATCTGCGACTGTCGGGTAAGATGATATAACCTTCCCGCAGACACGGTAAATCTGCTGTTAAATTCTAAACAGACGGGTAACCGCCGCTCAGGCACGCCCACGCGGGTGTGCCGGGACATCGCCCACGCAGGTGGACGACCGGCTAAAAGCCCACCAGGGGCGATTTCAATCGCTCAGCCTGAACAGTTACGCTAAATATACCATTTGGAGGAAAAAACCGCATGTTGACCCAGGAAGAAATTATGGCCGCCTTGCGCCCGGTGATAGACCCCGAGATCGGGTTGAGCGTGGTGGATATGGGAATGATCCGGCAGATTGTCATCGAGGATAGCGCAGTCGAGGTCAAAATGGTGCTGACCGCCCCCGGCTGCCCGCTGGCCGCGATGATCACCGAACAGGTACGCCAAGCCGCCGCTGCCGTGCCAGGCGTCAAAGAGGCGCAGGTGACACTGCTCGACGAGCCGTGGGATCCGGCCTGGATGACGCGCTGAGATACAATCCCAATTGACGAGGTGGGCGCTTGGACCAGCGTAGAAAGAAGAGCATCCGCGCGGTCAACCTGGGCCTGGGCGCAAACCTGTTTCTGGCCGCGCTAAAGACGAGCATCGGCATCCTGGGACACAGCCAGGCCCTGCTGGCCGACGGCATCAACTCCACCTCGGACGTGGCCTATGGCATCGTAGTCCGGGTCTTTATGCGGCTGGCAGGAAAGCCGCCCGACGAAGAACACCCCTACGGCCACAGCCAGATGGAGAGCATCGCGGCGCTGGTCGTGGGATCGTTCGTGATCACCACCGCCATCGCCATCTTTTGGAACGCGGTCAACAACGTCTACGCTCTGCTGACCGGGCAGGATAACTTTGGTGGGGCCACGCTCGGCGCTCAGTGGGCGGCGCTGCCCCCCGTAGCGCT
>CAYNVC010000314.1:0-3674 GCA_964400615.1 uncultured Anaerolineales bacterium
GCTCATCGTGCCGGGCGGCAAAGGGCAAGAGGTCGAGTGGACGCCGCCGCCCCTGTACCCCCGTCCTGGCCCGGCCGGCCTCAGCTACGGTGTTTGCCGTGGCACGGCCGTCTCCGGCCCCGGCGGAAGCGGTGGGTTCATCCTCCCCACCGGCAGTTCCCGCGTTTCCGGGTGGTACTTTCACGACCCGCGCAACCCGACGCACATCGGGCTGGATTATGCCTGCCGGTTAGGCGATCCCCTATACGCCGCCGACAACGGCGTCGTGACCGTCGCGGGGTGGAACGGCGGGTACGGCATCATGGTCGAGATAAACCACGGCAACGGCTTTGTCACCCGCTACGGACACCTCAGCGAGCTGGCCGTGGGGTGCGGGCAGTCAGTATACCAGGGCAACCTGATCGGCTATTGCGGCAGCACCGGCTGGTCTACCGGGCCGCACCTGCACTTTGAGATCCGCAGCAACGGCATACCGCAGAATCCGCAGAACTATTTGCCATAGGAAAAGAGATGAAAAAGCGCGAGCCGACGAATAAACGCCCCTCACATCTCCGCCTCTGGTTCGAGGACGTTTTCCCGCGCGCGTTTGCCTGGCTGGCAGTTGGGGTCTATCGCATAGCCGGCGATTGGCGTGGCTGGCTCCCGCTGTTGACTCGGGCGAGCGCACATCTGGCAATTGTCACCGTGGCGATTGCGGTCATCGCGTTGAGCGGCGTCGAGTGGCCGGCGCAGGCTTCATCCGCGCCCGCTGCCCCCGTGCTATCCACCTCTTTTGGAAACGCCAAAAGCAATGACAAGCAGACGGACGCGCTGGCGGCGGCGCTCGAAGCTCACAGCGCTTTGAACTTCCAAAACACCGTCGCCCAGGTATCCGGAGGAACCATCACCCGGCTGGGCCAACCCGAGACCATTATCCCAGAACGCCCCCGGCTGGATATCATCACGTACACCATCCAACCCGGCGACACGGTTCAGGGCATCGCGGACACTTTTCACCTGGAGCCGACCACGATTATGTGGTCCAACCCCGCCGTCGAAGACGCTCCCGACCTCTTGCGGATCGGGCAGGCGGTGGTCATCCTGCCGATTGATGGGGTCTATCACCAGGTCGCCGATGGGGACACGCTGGAATCCATAGCCGAAAAATACAAAGTGGAGCCGGAGGTGATAGCCACCTGCACGTACAATCACCTGGAATCTCCCGACCAATCACTCGATGAGGGAACGTATCTCATCGTACCGGGCGGCGAAAAGCCCTACGTGCCCAAGGTGGTCACGACGTACACCGGTTCCGTGCCGGAGGGCGCACGCGGGACGGGCCGCTTCCAATGGCCTGTGTTAGGCAGAATCACACAGGGGTATTGGTACGGTCACAGAGCGATTGACATCGGCGCTCCTCTCGGCAGCGCGGTGCAGGCGGCAGATGGCGGTTTCGTCAGCTTTGCCGGGTGGACGGACGTGGGGTACGGCTATTTGATCGTGGTTGACCACGCCAACGGGTTTGCCACCTATTACGCTCACCTGAGCAATATGTACGTCGCGGCCGGGCAGGCGGTAGAGCGGGGGCAGGTCATCGGCGCAATCGGCAGCACCGGCCACTCGACCGGGCCACACCTGCACTTTGAGGTGCGCTATTACGGGGCACTGGAAAACCCACGCGCGTATCTGCCGTAGGTAGAACGAATCGTGTCCTCTCGGAAAGAACCCCGGTTTTTCGGAAAAAACCGGGGTTCTCACGACTATTTAGCCAATTCCTCCGCCCGCACCTCGCGGATCACCGTCACTTTGATCTGCCCCGGATACTCCATATCCTCCTCCAGCTTTCGCGCAATGTCTTTGGAGAGTTTGATGGTCGCCAGGTCGTCAATCTCTTCGGGCTTGACGATGATACGAATTTCACGCCCGGCCTGGATAGCGTATGATTCGGCCACACCCTCGAACGAGCTGGCGATCTCTTCCAGGGCGTGGATGCGCTTGAGGTAGAACTCGAGGCTTTCGCGTCGCGCACCCGGCCTGGCCCCAGAGATGGCGTCCGCAGCTTCGACGATGACCTCTTCGAGCGTGGTCTGCTCGATCTCGTGATGGTGGGATTCCACACAGCGCACTATTTCCTCCGGCACGCCGCGCCGCCGGCAGACCTCGGCCCCGATGTGCGCGTGCGTGCCCTCGACCTCGAAATCTATCGCCTTGCCGATATCGTGCAGCAGACCGCCAGCGCGGGCAATATCGGCGTTGGCCCCCAATTCCTCGGCCATTATCCCCGCCAGTTTTGCCGTCTCTATGGCGTGGGCGTGCTGGTTTTGGCCGTAGCTGGTACGGAATTTGAGCCGGCCCAGCAGTTTGATGATCTCTGGGTGCAGCCCCGGGACGCCGGTCTCGTAAGCTGCACGCTCCCCTTCCTCGCGGACGATGCGTTCGACCTCTTTCTGGCTGCTCTTGATCAACTTTTCGATCCGCGCCGGATGGATACGCCCGTCCACCACCAACCGCTCCATCGCGCGGCGGGCGATCTCGCGGCGCACGGGGTCGAAGCAGGAAATGGTGATCGCCTCCGGCGTATCGTCCACCACCACGTCCACCCCGGCAGCTATCTCAAAGGCGCGGATGTTGCGGCCCCCGCGGCCGATGATGCGGCCCTTCATATCATCCGAAGGGAGCGGAACGGTGGAGACAGTTTGCTCGGCCACCTGCTCGCTCGCTATGCGCTGAATGGCATAGGTGATGATCTTGCGCGCCCTGGAGTCGGCTTCTTCCTCGACCTCGGCCTCCACCTGGCGGATCACACGGGCCATCTCCTGCCGGCTCTCCTCCTCGACCGCTTTCAAAAGCTCCTGTTTGGCCTCCTCGTGGCTCAATCCGGCGATTCGTTGCAACGTCGCCATCTGTTCCTTGTACAATTGTTCTATCTCGTTGCGCCGCTTGTCTATGCCGCTCTGGCGTTTGTTGAGGCTCTGGACACGCTGTTCGAGCTTTTCCTGGCGGTTATCCAATTTTTCACGCCGCCGCTGCAATCGCTCTTCCTCCCGCCGCAACCCTGCCCGACGCCGTTCCAACTCTTTTTCGGCTTCGTTGCGGATTCGGAGCGCTTCATCCCGGGCCGCCAGCACGGTCTCGCCAGCCTTCTTTTCCGCTCTTTGCAACAACTGCCCGGCTTTTTGTTGTTGTCGCTGGATATTGGTCTGGACGATATAGCGCCGCACCAGAAAACCCAACCCAAACCCTACAACTAATGCCAGTAACGGTATCACAATCGTAATTACCAAATCATGCATTATCATTTTCCTCACTTTCTATGTCGGATAAATCCTCGCTGCGGGCCATCTCCTCCTCCACCAGCGGCCCAATCACCGCGTAAGAAAACCCGCGCCGCGCCATATATGCCGCGAATTTTCGGCGCAGGTCGCTGGGGGGCAGATGCGCCAGCCGCCGCAAGACCGCCTCCGCCGCTTTGCGGGCGGACGCTTCCTCGTCAAAATCGGCCAGCGCTGCGGCGATTGTGGAGGCGGGGACTCCCTTACCCCTCAGCTCGTGGCGCAGCGCGCGTGCTCCCCTGGGCCTGAATTGCACCCGGTTTTCGACCCAGTAACGGGCAAATTCCAGATCGGCCAGCAATCCAGCCCGTTTCAGCCGTTCGATCACCACCTCGCCGACCTCGTCATCCAGGACTATTTTAC
>CAYNVC010000315.1:0-3667 GCA_964400615.1 uncultured Anaerolineales bacterium
TGACCAGTTTGTTCTTTTATGGTGGCATCGCGCTGTGTATTTGGCGCTGGAAAAGACCTGCCTGCGCTTTTATATTGATGTGGTTGGTGATGGGCATTGTGCCCTCGCTGATCGTGGGTGAGCGGGCCAGTACATCGCACAGCAACGCAGCGGCAACCCCAATTTTGGTGCTACCGGCTATATGTGCTGTCGAGATTGCTCGCTTTGTGGCCGTGCGTTTTGGCAAGCGGTGGCTCCGGGTGCTCGTTGCAGGTTATGTTACGTTGCTGCTCGTGGTCGCTTTGTTTACCGCGTACGATTATTTTATCCGTTGGGGACAATCCCCCGAGACCAGAGCGGCGTATTTTCATAATCTAACCGCTATCACCGACTATTTGAACGATCTGGAGAGTGGTGGCAGCGTGGCTCTTTCGACCCCATTTCCCGATGTTCCCCTGGACCCTTTTATTGCTGCTATGCGATTGCGGCGGGGTGATCTGGCTCTGCGGTGGTTCGATGCCCGGCGGGCGATTGTATTCCCCGACGTATCACGCGGCTTGCTCGTCGTGCCGCCGAATGCGCCGTTTGCCCCTTATTTTGCCGGTTGGTTGAATTTGCAACAAGCTGAGCGCGTTCTGTTGCGACCGGATGACATTGACCCTTACTTTGACGTTTTTGAGTGGAGGCCAAGAGATGTGTTTTCCGATTACTCGGCGTCGTTGGTTGGAACCGTGACCGTTGGAGGTCGGTCGCTCGATCTACCGGTTAACCTGGGAGGGGCATTGGTTTTAGTGGGTTACGATTTGCCGTCGCAAACCGTCCGGCCCGGTGAGACGGTGACGTTGGTCACAGCCTGGCGCGTTCTTGACCCTGGCGCATTGGGCGCAGTTCCCCCGCACTCTTATGGGCGCACGGCGGTTATTTTTGTGCATCTGCTCAATGTGGCTGTAGTCGTTGGGCAGGAGGATCGGTTGGATGCACCGGCCTGGAACTGGCATCCGGGTGACAATTTTGTCCAGTTGCATCGCTTTCAGGTGGCTGCCGATGCGCTACCCGGTTTGTATAGCTTGCAAGTTGGCGTTTACACTCGCCCGGAACTGAACCGTCTGCCCATCCTGGTGGATGGTGTGGCAGTGGATGATCATATCTTTTTACAACCGGTGGAGGTCGTGGGGCAATGACCAGAGAGCGAATCTGGCATTGGTCATCGGCTGTTGCCCTGACCCTACTGGCGTGGGGGCTGCGCCTTTGCTGTCTGGATACCGTCCCCCCCGGCTGGCGCGACGATGAACTGATCAACATTCACGCTCTCTCCGGCGAGTTGCTGGCAGGCCGGTTTCCGCTCTATTTTACTGGAGCCTCCGGCCACGAACCGCTCTACCATTATCTGCACGCCGGAGTACACGCGGTGTTGGGATTCAACGTGTTGAGCGGACATCTGCTCTCCGTTGCTCTCGGTGTTCTGTCCGTTGCTCTGACGTATGCCCTGACCCGCCGTCTTTTTGGACGTTGGCCCGCTTTCGTGGCGTCGCTGGCGCTAACCGTATCTTTCTGGTCGCTGATGTACAGCCGCACGGCGATCCGTCACGTCATTCTGCCGCCTTGCGCCCTGGCGACCTTTTATCTGCTCTGGCGGGCGCTGACCGAGAAACCGGGTTTCTTCCGCACAACATGGTTGCTAACCGGCCTTGTGATGGGTCTATCCCTCTATACTTACCCCGCTGCTCGCCTGCTGCCGGCCATATTCGTCGCCTTGGCCGCCTATCTGGCCCTGTTCCACCGCGCTCTATTTCGCCGTTCCTGGCGTGGCATACTCGTCTCGCTGGCAATCGCGGCTGTGCTGGCTGCGCCGCTGGGGGGCGCTATCGCGCGGGGACGCAGCGAGGCCGCCGCCGAGGGCATTGGGGCCGACGCCCGCATTGCTGAGTTGGCCGTGCCGTTGCGTGAATTGCGATCTGGCAACCCGCGTCCGTTGATCGAAAATACCTGGACGACGCTGGGTATGTTCCACGCCACCGGCGACCCTGAATGGTTGTACAACATCCCCAATCGCCCGGTTTTCAATTCTTTGGGCGGGATTCTCTTGTGGGCCGGGGTCGCGCTGTGTGTGTACCGCTGGCGAAAGCCGCGCTATTTCTTCTTGATCCTCTGGTTTGGGTTGGGGCTGCTCCCGGCATTCATCAGTACCCCCCCTGCCAGCCTGAGCCACACCATCCTGGCTCAGCCCGTTGCCTATATCCTCCCCTCTCTGGCGGTTGGTAGATTGGGAAATTTGGGAATTGGGAGATTAGTGCGTGCTCGTCAATCTCTCAATTTGTCAGCAAATTTATCAACGATTGTCAGTTGCTTACTCGCCATCCTTTTTTTGGCTACGAATGGCATCCGTGACCTGCACGACTATTTTGCCGTTTGGCCGCAGCAGGATATGGTGCGTTTCCTCTACCGTGCCGACTACCGCGCGGCTGCCCATTACCTGGATGCCCATCCAGAGATCAGCGACGTAGCCGTCTCTGGCACGCTACTAGGGCCGTGGGACCGGCTGGCGCTGGACGTGGACACCCACCGCGTCAACGTCGCCGCGCGTTTCTTTGACCCCCGCCGGGCGCTGGTCTGGACTGGTGATGCTTCCTCGTCAGTCCTGCTCACCGATTTCCCCGTCCCAACCGCGCCGATCTACACCTTTTTGAACGCGGGTGCTGCTCCGGAGGTCGTCGCACCTCGTCTCCGGCTTTACACACTGCAAGTCCCCAACCCCCAATCCCTGATTCCAGATTCCAGATTTGCCAATGGTCTGGAATTGGTTGGAGCCAGCTGGGCAGGCCAGGACGTGCTCACTCTCTGGCGCGTCGCAACGCCGCTCGATCTGCCATCCATCCCGGTTGTCGCCAACCCCCCTCCACCGGGCGTCTACTCCGGGCTGCGACTGGCCGTCTTTGCCCATTTGCTCGGTGCTGATGGCGAGTTCGTGGCCGGTGACGATGGCTTGTGGGTTGACCCACTCACGCTTCGACCTGGGGATTGTTTCGTCCAGGTGCATCACTTTGAATCCGAGGTGGTTGATGGTTCGCACACTGTCGAGTTGGGCCTCTACGATCCGATGACCGGTAAGCGGTGGGCCGTTTTGGACCCGGCCGGCCGGCCGCTCGCTGACCGTGTGCTTGTGCCAGACGTTGACAAAGCGGGTGCTCCATAGTAAAATCCACTTTGCTCCGGCCAATCCGGCCTGGAGCATATCTTTCAGAATCAACTGCCACTATTGGTAATGTTGGTTCGAGGAGGCTGTATGAAGATCTATCGGAAAAACCGTCGTCCAGTGTGGGTGTTGTTTTCGGGGATAGCAGCGTTGCTGTTTGTCGGTGCCCTCGTGGCATTGCTTCCTCGTTTGTCTGTTATGGCTGAGCCGGACGCAGCTTTTGCAGTGCAGAAAACTGTTAACACAACTACAGCAGGCCCGGGGGATGTACTGACCTACACTATCAAAATCCAAGCTCAGGGACAACCAGTGTACGGAGCATGGCTCACCGACACACTGGTTAACGAGTTGGATTTCATCTCCGGCAGCAAAAAAGGCGGGGCGGGGTGTCCCGACTCTTTTTATTTTATCAGTAATGTTTGAAACAATAACTCCGCCGCGACTGTGGATATTAATTCCATCAAAGGTAAAGTTCATCAATCAGGCGTCTTTATT
>CAYNVC010000316.1:0-3661 GCA_964400615.1 uncultured Anaerolineales bacterium
CAGAAAGCTGATCCCCACCCTGGAGCGATTCGTCACCGCCCTCAACCACGACGCCGTGTATATCCAGCCCCTGGCTTATCACAATGCGATTCTCTTTGAGCGGCTGGGGTTTTCTTATATGCTGGGGCTGGGGCGGATGGAGTGGATTCACCGCGCGTTTGCCCCCGGTGAAGTGTTGTTTCGCCGCCTCGACGGGAGCACCCCATTCCGCCGTCCGGGAGCGCAAGGCAGCGTGCGCGGCCGCAGTTGGGCGATTCACGACGGCATCACAGGCGAGCCGTACAGCGGCGTAAAAATGTACAAGCGGGTCGGGATTCATGCCGGGGTAGTCACCTTCCCCAACGCAGTCTGGTAGCCAGATTATTTCGCATAGCCTGTTTTTTACTCCAGGGAACCGAAAGAACAAACCCGGCACACCGTAATGACTATGCGAAATACAGCCAAAAATCAACGGGGCGTCTTGACACCTGCCAGTCCTGGGTTATAATGGCTGCGTTAAAAACACCGAGAAGGGAGTCACACGTGGAACAAACTCAACCTCAATCCATCGCCGACCTGCGCCCCAAGATGCAGCTACAGGGAACGGTCAAAGAGACGCAAATGTATGGAGCGGTGGTAGATATTGGTCTGGAACGCAACGGGCTGGTTCACATCTCGCAGCTTGCCCCCCAGCGCGTCAACCGCGTCACCGACGTGGTGCACCCCGGCGACAGCGTGAGCGTGTGGGTCACTAAAGTGGACCCGGAGCACGGCCACATCGCCCTGACTATGGTCAAACCGCCCGACGTGGACTGGCGCGAGCTGACCGAGGGCCAGATTCACACCGGGAAAGTGACGCGGATGGAACCATACGGCGTCTTTGTGGACATTGGCGCCGAGCGGCCCGGGCTGCTGCACGTCAGGGAAATGTCCGAAGGGTACGTCCGCCATCCGTCCGAGCTGGTGAAAATAGGGGACGAGGTTCAGGTACGCATCCTCAAGTTGGATCGCCGCAAGCACCGCATTGACCTGACGATGAACGGTATTGACGAAGAGCAGGCAATGCAGGACGCCGCCGACGAAGAGGAAGAAATCGAACCCGCTCGAACGGCAATGGAAATCGCACTCGAAAATGCCCAGTCCCGCCCATCTCAGCGGCGGGCGCAAAAGCAGCGCCACAAGAGGCAATCCCTCCCCGGCATGTCCGAGCGAGAGCAGATTCTAGCCCGCACTCTCGAAAAACACGCTCAGTAAAAAAAAGACCTCACAGATTCTAGCTGATCTGTGAGGTCTCGTTTTTCTGGATTGTCAGATCTCTTCAACGGCAAGCGGGAACTGGGACAATGGCTCGCAACCATCCTCCGTGATGAGAATGGGATTCTCGTAACGAAAGCCAATCTCCTCCTCCGGGCAAGCATACTGCACGGCGCAGATGATCATCTCCCCAGCCTGGTAAACGTGGTCGGGGTTGGTCCAGTACGGAAAAGGGCCATCGTTGAGACCGATGCGCCACTCGTCCCCCACCAGGCCAATACCGTGCTCGAATCCGGGAACCATATACTCGATGAACCCGCGTTCCTCGCAAAATTCCAACATCTCGTCGGCCAGGCTGGAGGGAGTGATGCCGGGCCGGTAAGTCTCCAGACACAGGTTTATCAGGTCAACGAAATTCTGGGCGTGCCATTTCTGGCGCGGAGTGGCGGGGCCAAGCAAATAGTTGTGCGCGTGGTCGCCCAGCCCCAGCTTGAACATGGCGTGCAGGTCTACCGTCAGCGGTTCACCGGGCTGTAACGCCCGTCGCGTGGCCGGCGTGCAGGCCCCCGCCGCCATCCCCGTGCGATATCCGGAGGCGATCTCGTTTCCCCCCGTAAACGACCATTCCCACTCGCTGCCTGCCTTCCTCATCGCATAGGCGGCCAGCCCCGCGATCTCGGTTTCCGTCATGCCCCGATAGCCACCGTCCTTGATGGCCTCGTAAACCGCCTGCTGCCCAACGTCCACGATCCTGGAGGCCTCTCTGAAACGGTTGATAGTGCCCGCGTCTTTGATCAGCGACAGCCGATCCACAATGTCGTGGGCGTTGACGAACTGAGCCTGGGGCAGTGCAGCGGTCAAACGCTCGTATTCGTACTGGGTGAGGTTCCCCTCCGGCAGATAAGTAGCCATACCGCTCTCGATCCCCACGACTCCCTTGCCGTTATCGAGGTAGCGGCCAATCGTGTTCGAGAGCACGGCGATCTGGTCCTGTCCACCCATCGGGCCATACCCCAGGATGTGCTCCTCGTCCAACCAGGAATCATCGGCGACCCGGGCGGCATCAATCAAAAAAGTAAAGGCCGTCGGTAATCCCTGCGGTGGAATTACGACGTAGGAGCGCCAGGGACAAAATGCGTCCAACACCCAAGAGATGGTGCGCAGCCGCGACCCCAGGTAGACATCAATACCCTGCTCCGCCATCGCAGCTTGAATATCCCGAACTCGCTGAGCCGAATCTATGAAATATGGATCGTTCGTGTTAGTCATGTCAATACTCCGTCGGTATGGTGGATAGAACCTCGTTCAAGCGGTCAACGACTGGCGCCAGACGCAGCGCCTTCACCAGGTTGCCCTTCAAACTCATCTTGCCCGACATCAGCGCGGCCCGGGCCTTGAGCTCCGCCCTGGAAATCGCGGCGAACACCTCGTAATCGCTGGTGATGGTGAACTCGGCGGACGGCAGGTCTCCCTCGTGCATCGAGACCTCGTCCACGACGCCATCCACGATTCCATAGTAGAGCGCCCTATCTTTACCATCCGGACAGTTGACGTACACGGTCAACATAGATGAAGTGATATGCTTCATCTTGTCAGGGTCGAGCTTTTCTCGGAGGCGTTTGGCGGCCTCCTGCACCCACTCCTGGCTCAAGTACTCGAAATTTTCCACTGTTTTTCTCCTTTTTCGTCTATTCGATCACCTCAATCGAGGCAATCACAATACTGTCACCGGCGACCTGTCCACCGTCGCCGTACCGCTGCAAGCGATACCCCTCAGCAGCCGAGTAAAGCCCCACGTTGAGAACATATTCTCCCGGCGGCGTGTCCGGCTTGATCGTTATCTCGTACTCGTCCCACACGTACTTGTCGAGCGGCCAGCGCGTCGTCGGCAAGCCGCCGGGGTTGAGGTGGTCGTCCTGTCCCCACACGACGTTCAGCGGTTGGGCCAGATGGACAAAGGACTGATAGTTTCCAACCACGGGCTTGAGAGCGTGCCAGTAGAGCACCACCGGAAACGACTCGCCGGCCCGGACGCGCTGGCGGGGCAGATCGTACCCCAAAAGCTCGATTTGATGGTCGAAATCGGCCCGTAATTCGTGCTGCGCCGCCAGCGCCTGCCCTGGCGGGGAGGTGTAACGCAGCCAATCGTCGCGCGGGTCTATCACGCCGCTCTTGAGAACCACGAAAAGCGCCACCACCCCACCCAACCAGAGCGGCAACCGTGGATTGGTGATTGGGAATCGGGCAAGCGGTGACTTGGGCATCGAGACCAACGCTACGACCAACATCACCAGCCCTGCCGCCGAAATGAACCAGCCGACGGTGCGCGGCGGCGTATCTCCAAAGCGCACCACCACCTCGTGCTCTCCCTCCGGAACCCAAAACGTGATAAACCCCTCCGGGTGGGCAATCTCGATCTCGACCTCGT
>CAYNVC010000317.1:0-3649 GCA_964400615.1 uncultured Anaerolineales bacterium
GGAGACAAGGGGACAGGGGGACGAGGGGACAGGGGGACAGGGAGACAAGGGGACAGGGGGACAGGGAGACAAGGGGACAAGGAGAAAAAGGAGAGAAAAATGACACAGTACAAGTATCTTTTAGCAGAAGGTGATATGCCGACGCATTGGTACAATATCCTGGCGGATATGAAGGAGCCGCCGCCGTTCTATCTCCATCCGGCGACTTTGGAGGTGATGAAGGATCCGCCGATGCCGCCGCCCGTCTTTCCGATGGCGCTGATCGAGCAAGAGTTCAGCAAGGAGCGGTTCATCGAGATACCGGACGAGGTGCGGGATATTCTCAAGATGTGGAGGCCGAGTCCAGTCTACCGCGCCGCCCGTTGGGAAAAGGCGCTCGATACCCCGGCCCGGATTTACTTCAAGTGGGAGGGGGTCAGCCCGCCGGGCAGCCACAAGCCGAACACCGCCGTAGCCCAGTGCTATTACGCCAAAGAGGAAGGTCTGGAAGGGTTGGCGACCGAGACCGGGGCGGGGCAGTGGGGCAGTGCGCTCTCTTTCGCCACCCAGTTCTTTGGCCTCAAGTGCAAGGTCTTTATGGTCACGATCAGTTACCACCAAAAGCCCTACCGCCGCGTCATGATGGAGACCTGGGGCGGCAGCGTCGTGCCCAGCCCCAGCTCGGAGACGAACGCCGGGCGGGCGATTTTGGCGCAGGATCCCGATACCACCGGCAGCCTGGGCATCGCCATCAGCGAGGCGCTGGAATATGCCATGACGCACGAGGGGTACAAGTACTCGCTGGGCAGCGTGGTCAACTTTGTGCTGCTCCACCAGACGGTCATCGGGCAGGAGGCCAAAAAGCAGATGGAGATGGCGGGTGACTATCCAGACATCGTCATCGGCTGCGCGGGGGGCGGGAGCAACGCCGCCGGTCTCATCTTTCCCTTTATGCAGGACAAGTTGAACGGCAGCCGCCCCGACCTGCGAGCCATCTTTGTCGAATCCACTGCCTGCCCCAGTATGACGCGCGGCGCTTATGCCTACGACTGGGGCGACACGGCCAAGACCGGCCCGGTGGTCAAGATGCACACCGTGGGGCACGGTTTTATCCCGGCCCCGGTTCACGCCGGCGGGCTGCGTTACCACGGGATGGCACCGAGTATCTGCGCCCTGTTGGATCAGGGGTACGCCGAGGCCCGCGCCTACCACCAGAACGAAATTCTGGGGGCGGCGGAGAGTTTCGCCCGCTCCGAAGGGTTCATCGTGGCCCCGGAGACGGCCCACGCCGTCAAGGCGGTCTACGACGAGGCGATGGCCTGCAAGGAATCGGGCGAGGCCAAAACTATCCTCTTTAACGCCAGCGGGCACGGTCTCCTGGACCTGGCGGCCTACGACGCTTTCCACCGCCAGGAGCTGTTGGACTATGAACTGGAACAGGCCAAGATCGAGCAGGCGTTGGTGGAATTGCCCCAGGTAGGGTAGGCAGGGAGCGATTCAGGTACTGTTCACTCTCCCGCAGGCTTGACGGCAAGATCGTACACGCGGCTCGTGGTCGTGGCGATTTGTTAGCCTGCGGGAGGGTGATCTGTGACCAGCAGCAACCGCAGCCGCCGGTAGCGGGCGAACGCCTCCCCCATCCCCAGAGCTTTCAGCACCGCTTCGGGACGGGTGGTTGCGCCGGGGCGGGCGGCTAACTGCATCCCCAGCGCCGCCTCACCCTCGGACGTTTCTTTTTCCAGCCACAACCGCTCGATCAAGGGGCGGAGGTCGTACCGCTTACCGCGCCGCTCGCGCGTCAGTTCGGTCGCCGCCAGCAGCCGCTCAATGCGCTCCTCGACCGGGGCGGCGTGCTCCTCCCACTCCACGCTCACGCGGTACCTGGCCGCCACCACCTGGGCCGGCAGCGCCGGCTCGTTCACCTGTATCTGGCGCACCTGGGTGATCTGTAGCCCGGCGGGCAGCACCGGCGACAGTGATCTGGTGAAACTCTCCACCGGCACCGGTTTCTCTAACCAGAGGTCGAGCAGTTCCGCCGCGCCGGTGTGCCCCAGAGGCAGCGCGGCGGCCAACTGCAATTTGGGGCGAGGGTTGAATCCCTGGGAATAGGCCAGCGGCGCCCCGGCCCGGCGCAGGCTCCGCTCCCACGCCCGCGCCAGGTCGAGGTGTGACGTATAGGTCAGTGGCCCGTCTTTGGAAAATGTAACTCGCAGCCTCTTCACGTCTGGCGCTCTAAAACTCGATGGCGAACTCGCCGTTCTGGTACAGCAGCTCGTCGTCCACCCAAATCTCGCCGCCGTCCCGCATGTCGCAGATCATGTCCCAGTGGATGGCGGAGACGTTCTTGCTCCCCGTTTCGGGATAGCCCGCGCCGACCGCCATGTGGAAGCTGCCGTTGATCTTTTCGTCGAACAGAATCTGGTGCGTGAACTGGGTGATGCCTTTGTTGGTGCCGATGGCGAACTCGCCCAGGTAGCGCGATCCGGCGTCGGTGTCGAGTGTCTGGAGCAGAAAATCCTCGTTCTTGTCGGCGGTCGCTTTCACCACGCGCCCTTGCTCGAACCACAGGCGCACGCCGGAGACCTCCCGTCCCTGGTAGATGGCCGGGTAGGAAAAGTGGACGTGTCCTTCGACGCTATCCTCGACCGGGCCGGTAAAGACCTCGCCGCTGGGCATGTTGTGGTGGCCGTCGCTGTTGATAAAGGTGCGCCCGGCGATGCTCAGGTGCAGCTCGGTTTCCGGCCCAACGACGTGTACCCGCTCTTTGCCCGCGAGCCAGTCCACGATTTTCTGCTGCCAGGCGGAAAAGCGATGCCAGTATCCCACCGGGTCGTCCAGGTCGGGCATGCAGGCCCCGTAGACGAAATCCTCGTACTCGCTCAGGCTCATCTCGGCGTCCTGGGCGTGGGCGTTGGTGGGGAAGAGTGTGCCGACCCAGCGCAGTTCGCCGGCGGCGGCGCGGCGCATGTAGGTCTGCATCAGTTCGGATTGCGCCTGGCTGCGCAGCACCATTTTGGCCGGGTCAACGTTGCTCAGCGATTTGGTGTTATTTTCACCCATGATCCCGATGGTGGCGTCGAAGGTTTCCACGGTCAGCTTGAGCGGTTCGGGGACGTGTTGCAATTGTTCGTCCGAGGCGTAGCGGAAAAAGAGTTCTTCTGTGCCGGGCAGCGAGACCATCAGCATGGGGTGTCCCCCCGCCTGCAAGACCTGAGCGTAGACCGCCTTGAGCAGCGGCTCGGCGGGCGTGCCTCCGCGCACCAGCACCTTGTCGCCGGGTTGGATGGCGACGGAATAGTTGACCAATACCTGGGCCAGTTTATCAATTCGTGGGTCTGACATTTTTTCTCCTTGTTTTAGAATTTTGTGTACTGGGATTTCGGGCGGCGCCCGGCTCGGATTGCCACATCCGAGCCATACTGCACGCACGAGATCGGACGCAGACGAACGCTGACAAACGCTGACTCGTCTCTTTCGCCCTCGATCTGCGTCATTTGTGTCCGGTCAGGTTCATTGAATTGAACGCCGCTGTGAACAGGCGGCGCAGGATGGCGTATCCAGCACCGGCTCTTCCAGGCCGGCGCGGCTTGGGCCTGGTCTTTTATACCGGTGACGTTTACTCGTCGTGACTTGGTTCCGGGCAATACCACTCGCGTGACCACTCGTCGCC
>CAYNVC010000318.1:0-3609 GCA_964400615.1 uncultured Anaerolineales bacterium
AGCGGCGTATTTCCCATGGCCGGGCGATGAAACGGGCCATACAGGCAGCGATGCGTGCCGGCGCACAGGGAATCAAAGTGATGTGCAAAGGACGTTTGTATGGAGCCGAAATGTCACGCCAGGCGTGGCAGCGCGAGGGGCGAGTGCCCTTGCACACCTTACGGGCCGACATTGATTACGCCCAGGAAGAGGCGCATACGACTTATGGCTGCCTGGGGGTCAAGGTCTGGATCTATAAGGGTGAGGTATTGCCGGCGGCCAAAGAGCAGGAAGAACCTTTCGTCGTCTAAGGGCGCGTTGAGCTTTTAGGAGAGTGGAAAATGTTGATGCCAAAGCGAGCCAAGTATCGCAAACAGATGCGCGGCAGGATGAGGGGCAAGGCCACGCGCGGGGCCAAAGTCTCATTTGGGGATTACGGCTTGCAGGCTTTGGAACCCGCGTGGATCACGTCGCGGCAGATTGAAGCGGCGCGGCGGGCAATCGTGCGCCACGTGCGCCGGCGCGGGATGTATTGGGTGCGTATTTTCCCCGACAAGCCCGTCACAGCCAAGCCGGCCGAGACGCGCATGGGTAAGGGCAAGGGGGCGGTGGATCATTACGTCGCCGTGGTCAAGCCGGGCCGTGTGATGTTCGAGTTGAGCGGTGTCTCGGAAGAGATGGCCCGCGAGGCGATGCGCCTGGCTTCTCACAAACTGCCCATCAAGTGCCAGTTTGTCAAGCGTGAAGGAACCTCTGCCGGAGGGTAAAAAGTCGTATGCAAGTACACGAAATTCGCATCTGGACTGATGAAGAGATAAAAGGCCGGCTGGACGAGGCTTACCGCGAGCTTTTTGCTCTGCGTACCGAAAAGGCTGCGGCGCATTTGGAAGATCACAATAGGATCGGGGTCGTGAAGCGTGACATCGCCCGCATGAAAACCATCCTTCGTGAGCGTGAACTGAGTGCCGAGTTTGTCGGAGGAGGCGAGGCACAGTGATAAAAGGGCCACATAGTTCTGGAAAAAAGCGGCTGGTGGGGCACGTGGTGAGCGACAAGATGGACAAGACCGTGGTCGTGCGAGTCGAGCGCCTGACGCGCCATGCACGCTACGGCAAAGTGTTGCGACGCTCGAAAAAGTACAAGGCCCACGACGAAGAAAACGCCTGCCGCGTCGGCGACCTGGTACGTATCGTTGAATCCCGTCCCCTGAGCCGGGAGAAACGGTGGCTGGTCGAAGAGGTGCTGCGTACCCCTGAAGCCCAGGCCAAATTGGTGGAGGGGGAACAATGATCCAGCAGGAAAGTCGAATGCGGGTGGCGGATAATACCGGGGCGCGCGAAATCCTGGTCATTCGTGTGCTGGGCGGCTCCCGGAGGCGCTATGGCGGGGTCGGCGATGTCATCGTGGCGACCGTCAAGCAGGCCACCCCCAGGGGGCAGGTGAAGAAGAGCGATGTCGTGCGGGCGGTGGTCGTGCGCACGGCGAAGGAGTACCGCCGTCCAGATGGCTCCAGCATCAGGTTCGACGATAATGCGGCGGTAATTTTGGATGGCGAGAGCTTGAACCCCAAGGGTACGCGCATCTTTGGGCCGGTGGCTCGTGAGTTGCGGGAAAAGGGCTTTATGAAGATCGTCTCCCTGGCCCCCGAAGTGCTCTAGGGACGACGTTCGACGAGGAGTATGCAAGTGAGCGACCGAATCAAGAGAGGTGACACAGTTCAAGTTATTTCTGGCGACGACCGGGGTGTCCGGGGGACGGCCCAGTGGGTGTACCCCAAGAGTAACCGGTTGATCGTCTCTGGGGTCAACATCGTCAAAAAACACCAGCGCCCCATGCAGGCCGGGCGGACCCAGATTCAACCTGGTGTCATCGAATTCGAGGCCCCAATTTCCATCTCTAACGTCATGTTAGTATGTCCTCGCTGTAATCAGCGCACGCGCGTGGGGTTCGTCCTCCAGGACGATGGAAGCAAGGTGCGGGTGTGCAAAAAGTGCGGCGAGACGATTGATTAGTAGGAAGGCGGACTGATGCAGCGTTTGCAAAATCTTTACCGTGAAGAGGTGCGGCCCGCTCTGATGAAAGAGTTTGGGTACAGCAATATCATGCAAGTCCCGCGTCTGCAAAAAATCGTAGTCAACGTGGGCGTGGGCGAGGCGCTGGAAAACGCCAAAGCGTTGGACCACGTGGTGCAGGATATTGTGACGATTACCGGGCAGCAGCCGGTGATCACCAAAGCGCGCAAATCCATCGCAGTGTTCAAACTGCGCGAGGGGCGCTCCATCGGGGTCAAAGTGACCCTGCGGGGTGAGCGGATGTGGGCGTTTATGGACCGGCTGTGCAACGTGGCGCTGCCGCGTCAGAGGGACTTTCGCGGCGTACCCGACACATTGGATGGGCGCGGCAACTTTACCCTGGGCTTGCGTGAGCAACTGATGTTCCCCGAAGTTGACTATGATTCGATTGACAAGATACGTGGCATGGAGATCAGTTTCGTGACCACGGCCCACGCTGACGAAGAGGGACGGCGGTTGCTGGAGCTTTTGGGAATGCCGTTCCGTCACCGGGGCCAGCGGTGATCTGATTGGTTTGGAGGGTGGCATGACCACTGGGCAGTTCAGCGCACGGACTGGTTCTGCCCCTCAGAGGTTGGATTTGTGAAATTGGAGAAGTATGGCGAGAAAATGTTTACCGATTCGAGAGACCAGGCGTAGACACAAGACACAGGTGCGGAACCGTTGCCGGATATGTGGACGTCCGCGCGGCTACATCCGCCGTTTTCAACTGTGCCGCATCTGCTTCCGGGAGCTGGCGCTGCGGGGAGAAATCCCCGGCGTCGTAAAGTCGAGTTGGTGAGTAAACAGGAACGAGGTCTCATCTAATGACGATGTCCGATCCAATAGCCGATATGTTGACGCGCATTCGTAATGCCCAGGCGGTGAAACACGCCGGGGTGCGGGTGCCATCATCTAAAATCAAAGTAGCGATTGCCAGGATTCTCAAGGACGAGGGATTCATCGAAGAGTACCGCGTCACGCGCGAACGCCCGCAACCGCAGTTAGCTATCAGACTCAAGTACGTGGGTGAGAGGAAAGAACGTCACCCCGTCATCACGGGACTGAAGCGCGTGAGCAAACCAGGACGGCGCGTCTACACACGCGCGGCCGAGATACCCTGGGTGCGGAGCGGCATGGGCGTGGCGATCCTCTCGACCCCCAAGGGAGTCTTGACTGGACAACAGGCACGCCGCCTGGGTGTGGGCGGTGAAGTGCTGTGTTACGTGTGGTAGAGGGAGGCGAATAGTGTCACGGATTGGTCGTATGCCTATTCCTTTGCCCCAAGGGGTGAAGGTGGATATCAAAGGTTGCCGCGTGACCGTGGCGGGCGCCAGGGGAAGTCTCTCCCGCGAGTTCCACCCAGACATGGAAATTGCCGTGGAGGAAAACCAGTTGGTGGTGCGCCGCCCTGATACCGGTCAGCGGCAGCACAAAGCGTTGCACGGCCTGACGCGAGCGCTGCTCAACAATATGGTGACCGGTGTGACGCAGGGCTTTGAAAAAAAGTTAGAGGTGCACGGCGTCGGGTATCGGGTGGATTTGCAGGACGACGGGAGCCTGATGATGCAATTGGGCT
>CAYNVC010000319.1:0-3593 GCA_964400615.1 uncultured Anaerolineales bacterium
GGGCTGGCGTTGCTCCACGCCTGGATTGACGGGCGCGGCAATCGGGTGCAGCGGTTCCTGGCGTTGTTGACGCTCTTTGCCTACGGCACGCTCTTGGAGGCGCACGGTGTGGAGGGCGGCGGTTACGTTTATCCGCGTGAGCCGTTCGTCAATCTGGGGGACGTGCCGCTTTCGGTCAGTCTGGCCTGGGTGGGCATTATCTACAGCGCGATGATCGTCACCGGCAGGATGCAGTTGCCGGCCTGGTTGCGTGTTCTGGCTACCACTTTGATTGCCCTCAGTCTGGATTGGGGGATGGATCCGGTGGCGACCCGGCGCGGCTTTTGGGTCTGGCATCTGGAAGGCGATTATCTCGGCGTGCCGGGGTTCAATATGGTGGGCTGGTTCTTTATCCCCATCTGCTACCTGCTCGCCTACGGGTTGGCCTGGGACAAGAGGCGGCGGCGCGTGCGTCTGTTGAGCATCCAGCAGATAGACGCCGACCGCTCCTGGTGGCGGCGGTTGTACACCCTGGTGCTGGTGCTGCCCATCGCGCTAAAGTTGCTCGTCCCGACCCTAAAGGCGGTGGCCCGGCTGCCTTTTATGCGACATCTCTCGCCGCCGACGATGATAGTCGGGGCGGTTGTGACGGTGGGCGGGGCGCTGGGGTTGGTCGTCTGGAAGCGGGCCGCCCTCGCACGCACGCACTGGGCCGACTTGTTGCCGCCGGCCGTGTTGACCCTGCTGGCGGCGGCGTACACCTACCTGGCTTTGGAGGCCGGAGCGCCCGCGCTGGCGGCGCTGATGGTGGTCACGGCTGCGCCGCTGTGGGCGTTGTTCTGGTTCACCTGGCGGCGACAGGTCTCCCCGGCAGAAGAGGTGGCGGGCGGCGTCGGAAACAGCCCCAGCGGTTGAAACCACCACCGGCGAATCGTTGGCCGGTTGTTCGCACGGGTGGGTTCTGGCATCAAACATATTCGCTTGCAATCAATTACACAGGAGGGAGTGCTATGTCTTGTGGTTATCACGGCAAAATCTTGCACGTCAATTTGACGTCCGGTGAAATCGAGGTCGAATCGCCGGACGAGACCTTTTATCGCAAGTACATGGGCGGCAGCGCGATGGGGAACTATTATTTGCTCAAGAACACGCCCCCCGGCGCGGACCCGCTGGGGCCGGAGAACACGCTCAGTCTGATGGTGGGCGTCGTCACCGGTGCGCCCTTTTCCGGGCAATCGCGCGTCACGGCGACGGCGAAATCGCCCGTCACCAACCTGATCGGCGACTCGCAGTCGGGTGGGTTCTGGCCCGCCGAGTTGAAACGGGCCGGATTCGATGGTATCGTCATCCACGGACGGGCCGCCAGGCCGGTCTACCTGTGGGTGCACGACGGGGAGGCGGAGCTGCGGGACGCGGCCCATCTGTGGGGCCACTTTACCGCCGACGTTGAGGACGCCATCTGGGCGGAACTGGACGACAAACACATCCGGGTGCTTCAATGCGGCCCGGCGGGCGAGAACGGGGTGCGCTTTTCTGCGCTCATCAGCAACGCCAACCGGGCCAACGGGCGCACCGGCATGGGCGCGGTGATGGCCTCCAAGAACCTCAAGGCGGTCGCCGTGCGCGGGCACGGGCAGGTAGAGTTGGCCGACCCGGAGGCGGCCAGGGCGTTGGCAAAGTGGGGCGTGGATAATTTCGAGCAATCTGACCTCTACGGGACGGGGCTTTTTGGCACCGCTGCCATAGCTCCCTCGCAGAGCCATGTGGGCGGCCTGCCCACCCGCAACTGGTCGAGCGGGACGTTCGAGGGGGCCGAGGCCATCGGCGGGCAACGGATGAGCGAGACTATTCTCAAGGGGCGGGACACTTGCTTTGGCTGCGTGGTGCGCTGCAAGCGGGTGGTGGAGATAACGGAAGGGCCGTTCCTGGTTGACCCCCGTTATGGCGGCCCCGAGTACGAGACGGTCGCCACGATGGGTTCCTACTGCGGCGTCTCCGATCTGGCGGCGATTGCCCGCGCCAACCAACTCTGCAATATGTACGGGATGGACACCATCTCCTGCGGCGCGACGATTGCCTGGGCGATGGATTGCTTCGAGCGCGGCCTCATCACCACCGAGGAGACCGGCGGAATCGAGTTAAAGTTCGGCAACGCCGGGGCGCTGGTGCAGATGGTGGAACTGATCGGCAGGCGGGAGGGGTTTGGGCGTGTGCTGGGTGAGGGTTCATCCCGCGCTGCTGCACAGTTGGGCGTCGGCCAGGAGTTGGTGGTCGCTATCAAGAACCACGAGTTTCCGGCCCACATGCCGCAGGTCAAGCGCAGCCTGGCCCTCATCTACTCGGTCAACCCGTTCGGCGCTGATCATCAATCGAGCGAGCACGACGATTGCTACGGTTGGTATCCCGACCGCATGGCGGAGCTTGGCTTGCTGAATCCCCAGCCGGCTGACGCGCTGAACGTCGAAAAAGTGCGTTTTGCCTATTATACCCAGATGATGTACAGTGCGCTGGACAGCATCAGCGTGTGCACGTTCATCTTTGGGCCGGCCTGGCATCTCTACGGGCCGAGCCAGCTGGTGGAGGCGGTGCGGGCCGTCACCGGCTGGAACGTCAGCCTGTGGGAGTTGATGAAGGTTGGCGAGCGGCGCTTGAATCTAATGCGCGCCTTCAACGCCCGTGAGGGGGTCGGCGCGGAGGCGGATACCGTGCCGCCCAAGCTGCAAGTGGGCTTGCAGGGGGGCAAAACTGACGGGGTGGTGGTGACGGTCGAGCAGGTCGAGGCGGCGCAAGAGGTTTACTATCGTATGGCCGGTTGGACCAGGGATGGCCGTCCGACGCAGGCCAAGTTGGAGGAATTGGCATTGGGCTGGGTGGTGGAGATGTTGGGGTCGAGCGCCGTTGACTGATACGCCGGGCGGTTCTCCCGTTATCCTCTCAGCACCTGCCAGATAAAGATAAAGATCATCAGGAAGGCGATCAAGAGCTGCACGCCGCCGGAAAGCAGACATCCGACCGCCCACCCCCCACCGGCCTTGAGCGCCAGCCGCCAATCCTCCAGCCGGTGGTACTCGGCGATGATGACCCCAGCGACGGTGCCGATGATGGCCCCGGGTATCACTCCCACTCCCAAGAGTACCGCGCCGATGATGGCTCCCACCCCGCCCAGCAGCAGCCCCACCAGCAGCGACCAGGGGGAAGCGCCGCCCGCTTTGGCCCCCACCTGGCCCATCCATAGATCGGCGGTGAAACCGATTGCGCCCAGGATGGTGAGAACGATAAAGGTGAGGGGGTCAATCGCGGTGAACCGCTCGGCGATGGCGTAAATCAACGTCACCAGCCAGATGAAACCGACTCCGGGGATGGCCGGCATGACGACGCCGATCAACCCAACGATCATCGCAGCCAAAGCTAACCAGAATGCCCACATTGGAACCATCGTCGCTCCCGATAAAAAAAGTAGACAGGGCCAAGTAGACAATGGAGTTGCGTCTATCTACTTTACTCGTCTACTTTATTTGGTGGGCCGTGCAGGATTCGAACCTGCGGCCCTGGGCTTAAAAGGCCCCTGCTCTGCCAGGCTGAGCTAACGGCCCACGGGGGGAAGTATAACACGT
>CAYNVC010000320.1:0-3591 GCA_964400615.1 uncultured Anaerolineales bacterium
GGAGCGCACGAGTTTTTCGAGTTCTTTTCCGTCTACCTGCCGCTGGTGGCGCGGGACAACTAGAGCTGCGTTGCGCGGGCATCCATCACTTTTTTGCGCCGGGTGGCGGGCTTGGGAACGCGGGCATCCTGCCCGCATCCGTGCGGCCACATGCGGCCAGGATGGCCGCGATCCGCAGCACGCAAAAATATAACGCGCACCTGCATTGGCGTTACCCTTGACAAACGTAATTTTTGTGATATACTATACCCCAGTATGGTATAAGAGGTAGCAAGGAGCCAAACGAAAATGGCGAAACTAGTCGATTCGTCCGCCAAGTCAGATTTATTGAATCGCGTGCGGCGGATGGAAGGACAAGCACGAGGCGTAGCCAGGATGATCGAAGAGGATCGTGATTGCAACGAAATTCTGCAACAACTGGCTGCTGTACGCTCTGCCGCCCACCAGGCTACGGTCACGCTGGTGCGGGCTTATGCTGCCGAGTGCGTAATGTCAGAAGGAACGCCACAAGAGATCGCCGACGCACTGGTGATCGCATTATCGAGGCTGGCGTAAAAAATTCAAGGAGATCAAGTTATGCCTTTGTTGAACGAAGAAATTGCAGGACAGGTGAAACAAGAACTGGCCGACCTGGCAGGGCCGGTTCAGATAGCAATGTTCACCCAAGAATCCGAGTGTCAGTTTTGCACTGAAACCCAGCAGTTGGCCGAAGAAGTAGCAGCGCTCTCGGACAAACTGACGGTCGAGGTCTACGATCTGAACACCGACAAAGAAAAGGCCCAGGAGCTAAACATAGACAAGGTTCCCGCGCTGGCTATCATTGGGGAGGAGGACCACGGAGTGCGCTTTTACGGCATACCCTCCGGTTACGAGTTTGCCTCCCTGCTCCACGCGCTCAAGCTGGTGGCGTCCGGCAAACCAGAGCTTGGCGCTGCGACGATGCAGGAGCTGGCCGAGCTAGACGAGCCGGTGCACATGCAAGTTTTCGTCACTCCCACGTGCCCGTACTGCCCCACCTCCGTGGTGCTGGCCCACCAGATGGCGGTCGCCAGCCCGATGATCCAGGCGGACATGATCGAAGCGCAGGAATTTCCTCAACTTTCGATGAAATACCAGGTGATGGGCGTACCCCGCACAGTGATCAACGACGTGGCGCACCTGGAAGGGGCAGCACCGGAGCCAATGGTGATGGACAAACTACGGGAGGCGTTGAACAACCACAATGCCGGGTAACTCGGCCCGCGCAGGGAGAAAATGACATGGCGAAAGACAAAAAACAACCACGCAAAAAGACAAAACGGGTGATCCTATTCACAACTCCGACCTGTAGTTTCTGCCGCGCGGCCAAGATGTACTTTCGACAAAAGAACATTCGCTTCCGCGAAGTGGACATTACCAAAGACCATGCTGCCGCCCGGGACATGGTGCGGCGCAGCAAACAACAAGGCGTGCCGGTGATTGACATCGGCGGCAAGATCGTGGTCGGGTTCGACCGGCCTAAAATTGATAAACTCCTGGGGCTATCCCCCCGGGGTTAGATCACACAAACCTATTCCAATCTACCAGGAGGTACAAACTATGAAAATCGAACCTATGGGAGCGCGAGTGCTCATCCGCCCGCTGGACGAGGAACAGACAATCGCCGGTGGGCAACTGGTGTTGCCCGATACGGCCAAAGAAAAGCCACAGCGTGGCATCATCGAGGCCGTGGGCGACGAGGAAGAAATGGTCACCGATCTGGCCGTCGGCGACAAGGTTGTCTTTCCCAAGTACACCGGCACAGAGATTCGTCTGGATGGCGTGGACTATCTGATTATGGACGAATCTGACGTGCTGGTCCGTATCCAGGAATAACAGCAGATTGCCCGAACCGGCGTCTCCTGCATCGCTCTATACCGGTGCAGGGGGCGCGGTTTTTTAGGCAACTCTGCCACGTTACGAGGTGCTATGTTTGATTTCAAATTGACCCCAGAATCTGCGGATACAACCGTGGAAGAAGAAAAGCAGGTATATGACCTGATCATCATCGGTGGCGGGCCGGCAGGGCTGACCGCCGCTATCTACGCCGGGAGGGCCAGGGTTTCGACTCTGATGCTAACGGGCACGCTTCCCGGCGGACAGCCAACGAACACCGACGTGGTCGAAAATTTCCCCGGTTTTCCCAAGGGGATTTCGGGAGCGGAGTTGGCCCAGTTGTTCCAGGAACAGGCGGAGCGGTTTGGGCCTCGGGTCGAGATAGACGACGTGACGGAGGTGGATTTTTCCGCGCGTCCCTTTACCGTCCGCACCTACGGGGCCGCGTACCAGGGGCAGACGGTCATCGTCGCCACCGGGGCAGTTCCGCGCCGCCTGGGGATACCGGGCGAAGATAAATTCTACGGGCGCGGCGTCTCTGCCTGCGCCACGTGTGATGGCTTCTTTTACCAGGACAAACGAGTCGTGGTGATCGGCGGCGGGGACAGCGCCATCGCCGAGGGTATGTTTCTCACCAAATTCGCCAGCGAGGTCATCGTCATCCACCGCCGGGACGAGCTACGGGCAACCAAAATATACCAGGAACAGGCCTTTGCCAATCCCAAGATCAGCTTTGTGTGGGATAGCGTGGTGGAGGAAATACTGGGGGACGAGATGGTGACAGGGGTGCGAGTGCGCAACGTCAAGACCGAGGAGGAATCCACCATCCCCACCGCCGGCGTGTTCGTCTACGTCGGGCTGGAGCCGGCAACGGGGGTGTTCGCCGGGCAGTTGGAGGTGGACGATTGGGGTTATATCGTCACCGACCAACACCAACGGACCAACGTGCCGGGTGTGTTTGCGGCCGGCGACGTGCAAGACCCGCACTACCGCCAGATCGTGATCGCAGCCGGCAGCGGGGCAGCGGCGGCGATGGAAGCGGAGAGGTTCTTGCTCCATTCTGATTGACAGGCAGCCGGTACGGGTAGAGCATGATAATTCGGCTGCGTGTGGCCCAGGAGCGATGTCCGCCCTGTGAGCGTTGCCTGGCGGAATTGGCCTGCCTGAAAGGAGCACTGGTACAGGAACAACCGGGGGCGCACCCCACAATACAATCCGAGCGGTGTGCCGGATGCGCGTTCTGCGTCCCGGCCTGTCCGCACGACGCAATAGTTGAAGAGTATGAACAGAAATATGTTGGATCATCCCCTCCCGTCCAAGATTCCTCACGTGGACGAGAGTCGTTGTCAATCTTGCCGTAAATGCGTAGCGCGGAAAGCGTGCCGGGTCAAAGCCATCGTCGCCATTGACCCCGGCGAACCGCCGTTCGTGGATGGCAGCCTGTGTTACGGCTGTCTGGCCTGCCTGCCGGCCTGCCCTTATGGGGCCATCATAGTGTAGAGCAAGTTACCAACTCGCCCCACGTCCAGGATAACCAAAAACCCGCCGGGAGTATCCCGGCGGGTTTGTTCGCTCCGAAACCAGCTCTAGTGCGTGAGAATCTGGCTCAAGAACAACCTGGTGCGTTCTTCCTTGGGGTGAGCGAAAAACTCTTCCGGCGTGCCCTGCTCGACAATGTTCCCCTCGTCGAAAAACACGATCCGAAACAGCTTACGCAGGAACAGGAAACGCTCGCGC
>CAYNVC010000321.1:0-3587 GCA_964400615.1 uncultured Anaerolineales bacterium
GGGTGTGTTTCATCATAAGCGAGAAAGGTCATTCTGTCAAGGAGGCGATGATGACGCGACAGGACATGCCAATGCTCATCGTTTACGAGGGAGAACCGGAGGGCCAACACTGGGTCATAGAACGGGATAGGATGATCATTGGGCGGGGGTCGGATTGCGACATTGTGCTGCCGGAGCGGCAGGCCTCGCGCCGCCACGCTGTGATAGAGCGGGACGAGAAGGGGTATCTGCTGCGCGACCTGGGAAGCAAAAACGGCACCTGCGTCAACGGCCAGGAGGTGCACGACGTTCCCTACCGCTTGAGGGATGGAGATGAAATACAGATTGCCCTGTGTGTCAAGATGGGCTTTGTGGCCGCCGACGCAACGCTACCGCTGGAACTGACCGGGCCAAACCGGGGATTGCGCATTGACCGGGCGGCCAGGCGGGTCTTTATCGGCGGGCACGAGATGATCCCCCCGCTCTCCGCGTCCCAGTACCGGCTGTTGGATTTGCTGCTCGCCCACGAGGGACGAGTGGTATCGCGGGACGCGGTGGTGGCGGCGGTGTGGTCAGACGAGGAATCGCTGGGAATTTCCGAGCAGGCGATTGACGCGCTGGTGCGCCGCCTGCGCGAGCGCATCGCCGCCGTTGACCCAGACCACGCCTACATCGTCACAGTGCGCGGGCATGGGTTCCGGTTTGAGAACCGATAAAAGCAAAGACCAGCAGCAACCCGGCCACTACCAGCAGCCCCAGCCCGGCCCACAGGCGGAGTTGGGTATCGGTAAACCGGGGGTTGGAAATGGGGGCGCGTTTCTGGTAGACGGCGGTAAAGACGAACGCCGGTACTTGCAACAGGAAGCGGGCCAGGGTAAAGAAGCCCGTCAGATTGGGCAGCAGGATAGCAGCCGCGCCGAACAGCGCAGCGACGATGAACTGCCAGCCCCACATCAGACTGATGACAGCATTGGGATAGATGAACATGCTGTTGCGCCACAAGGCTTTGACATAGCCCCACTTGGAGTAACTGGCCGAGAGCGGCTCGTCGCTAAAGAACAACGTCCCCAGCCACAGCCCCGCCATCACCACGCTGCTGACGACCGATCCCCACACGGCGAACCCAGACCCAAATGGTCTTAACCCTGGGAGACTCGCCAAAACAAATGCCAGCGCGAAAAAGACCAGCCCGCCCACCTCTAGCCAGGTAGCTTGGGCGAACACAGACCGGTATCCGACAATCAGCGCAGATAAAAGCAACGGCAATCCAACGCTGATCCAGTGGTTCGCGCCGGGGATGTCGAACGTGATCCAGTAGATTATCCAGGGGAGAAAGGCCACCGTCATCCAGGCCATGCCAGAGAGCGGAAGCGGCCCGGCGGGGCGTTGACCTGGGGCTTCAAAGACGACCTCGGCGGTCGGTTTGAACAGATCGTCCATCTTGAGCAGCAGACTGATGTCTCCCGTGGCGTTGTATAGCCCCTGCATCATCGCCTCCTGCCCGGAGAGCGCACCCTGACTGATCCTGAGCCACACGTCGGAGGGGGTAGAGATGGTGAGAGAGGGTGAGGCGGCGGCCCCTCGATGGAAGGTACACTCGCCGCCAGCTATGCGCAGGTGATAGACACCGGGTTCGGGGCCACTGACGTCGAATTGGATCGTACCGTCGAGGTCGCCGGCAGCATCGGGGTCAAAGACCAGCGTCATCCCTTCGATGGTCTGGCGCATATCGAGGTTGATGGAGGCTTCCATACGCTATGCCTCCAACCCGGTCGAAAAGAGTTTGCCAAAGCGCATCAACAGCCCCAAGTCGCCCTCGATGGTGTACTGACCCGTCATCATCGCCTGCGCCCCGTCCAGCTCGCCCCTGCTGATGCGCAGCCACACTTGCGCTGGCGTGTGGATGGTCAACGTCGGTGCAGGATGAGTGCCGGCGAAAGCGTCACAAGTTCCCCCGGCAATGCGCAAATAGTACTGCCCTTGTTCGTCACCGTCTGCCCCAGGCTCCGCCGCAGGGATCACGTCGAATTGAATCACGGCCTGCAAATCGCCGGCGGCGTCGGGATCAAAGACCAGCGCCATCCCGGCGATCAGGTCGCGCATCGTGTCGCGTGAGGTGGGCGGCGCCAATCTCTCATCTTTTTCCCCCGTCTCTCCCCCTCTCTCCGGACGAGCGATGACACTGTCCCAGTAAGCGTTCGCCATGCTGGCATAGACGGCTGGATTTTCAACCAGCGGCCGGTCTAGCGTCTCCTGTGTCTCGGGCGCAATGCGACCCTGCTCAACCACCTCCCGCCCGGCGCAGCGGGCCGCATCAATGTACCACTGAATGCTCTTCTGCAACGCTGACCGCCCGAGCAATTCTCCCCCGGCGCATAGCATAGTGCCGGCCAGCTCCATCTCGGAAGCGGAGGTGAAACAGCGGAACGGCTCCTCCAACCCCGAAAAATGGTGCCGCTCCGGAAAGCCACAGTTGGAGATGAGCACCACCTTTTTGGGCCACTCCTCTTCGTAGCGCATCGGGTGGATGTATTGGTCGCCCCGTTGGAGAATGTACGGTTTAGCCAGGGGCAGGGAACGGTCCAGGAACGTCTTCATCTGCGCTGTGACGTTAAAGATGTACAGCGGCGAGGCATAGACCAGAACATTCGCCTGTTGGACTTTTTCCAGCAGCTTGGGCATATCATCATTGTGGACGCAAACGCCAGGCGTCTCGGTCCAACAGTTGAAACAACCCAGGCAATAGTTGATCTTTTTGTCCTTGAGATAGATTGTCTCGGTCTCCGCGCCGGCCTCGCGTGCCCCTTCCAGGAAGGGTTGCAGAATGCGGTCGGTGTTGCTCTTTTTGCCACGGGGGCTACCATTGATTGCCAGAATCTTGAGCATCGTACTCCTTTTTTTGTTTTATTCACTCGGACGGGTGCTCTCGGCGTCCAAGTCGCTCGATTACACCCTCCATCCATTCCAATGCTGCCCGGTTCACCGTATTCCCATATTCCAACGTCAACATCCAGAAAAAGGTCTCGCGCGGGGAACCGACCGCTTTTACGTACTCGGCCCCCTCTCGCGGAACCCGTTCCTGATTCGCCAATCGCTCCCGCAACTGCCCGGCCTCCCGCTCAAAGAGGGCCAGAATTTCCTCGTCGCTCAATTGCCCGGCGAAAAAGACCTGGATCAGCCAGGGAATGCGCGGCTCGTTGGGAGGGAGCGGCGTCGTCAGCCAGCGGCGCAATTCCTTTTCCCCGGCAGTGGTGATGTGGTAGACTTTGCGGTTGGGCCGGCCCTCCTGCGGGACGACTTGCATCTCTGCCCAACCCCGCTCCGCCATCCGCGCCAACGTGCGATAAATCTGGCCCTGGTCAGCCGGCCAAAAGTGACGCACTGAAACGTCGAACCCCTTTTTTAGATCGTACCCCGAAAGTGGATTGTAACGCAAAAAGCCGAGAATGGCGTGTTCTAGTGACATTTGACCCTCTGTATACTGTATTGATCATATATATGACTAATCATATAATACCACAAGGTGGACACGTTGTCAAGCAGGTCGAGTTAACTGCGGATCGCGGCCATCATGGCCGCATGTGGCCCCACGGATGCGGGCAAGATGC
>CAYNVC010000322.1:0-3586 GCA_964400615.1 uncultured Anaerolineales bacterium
CCCTCCCTGCGGTAGCATGATGCCGGTCGTGCTAGACGGGGAACTGGCGGTGCCCTGTACCCGCAATCCGCCATAGCGGGGTCGAACTCCTCCCCGAGGGCCGAGTTGCTCGATACTGCTGTGTTCGAACGGTGTCGAAGATTGGGTCCTGCGCAGCAGGAGCCTCCGAATCCGTCAGGTCCGGGAGGAAGCAGCGGTAAGGAATTACTCCTGGGTGTCGCAGGAGTGCCTGGTCGGAGCCGGGCGATCACGGTAAGCCGGGTGATGCGGTTCGACGGGAGGTGCACGACCGGGATTCATTGAGGCGGCGGAACCCCCGCCGCCTCGTTCGCAATCATACCGTATGGATGAGAAAACAGCTTTTTCACCCCGTTCCTGGGCAGCTTTTGCGGCGCTGGCGCTCGTCGGCGTCGCGTTGGCCGTGGGCTATTGGGCGACAGCGACCCCGGTCGCGCTGGTGATAGATGGGCAAGAGTGGCCCGTCCACACCCACCAGAAAACAGTCGCCGCGTTACTGTTGGATTTGGGCCTCACACTCAGAGACGAGGATTACCTCTCCCCGGAGCAGGACGTGTCGCTCGAACGGGGCATGGTAGTCAGTGTGACCCGCGCCCGCCCCGTGCTCATCTGCGCCGACGGCCAGACCGCCTTGTTCTACACCCACGCCGCCTCGGTCGAGCAAGCATTGTTCGAGGCACGGGTGTCGTTGGGGCCATACGACGAGGTGCGGGTGGAGGGCGAGCTTGCACCCCCGTCCCGCTCTGCCGGACACTCCCGCTCGATCCGCGCCGCCGCTCCTGCGCCCGCCCGCATCACTGTCGTCCGCGCCGTTCCCTTTACGCTGATCGAGGATGGGCAGGCGAGGATGATCTACACCACAGCGCCCACGGTCGGGGAAGCGCTGCGCCGGGCCGGGTTGACGCTCTACCTGGCCGACGGGGTCGAACCGGGGCTGGGTGAGCGGATGGTGTCCGGTATGCGAATCACGGTCGAGCGCTCCGTGCCGGTGGCGGTGCAGGTAGACGGGCGGACGCTGCGCACCCGCACCCACCGGGAGCGGGTGGACGAGGTGCTGGCCGATTTGCACGTCGTTCTCACCGGACAGGATTACACCGTCCCCCCCTCCGACTCCCCTTTGCCGGACGACGCCACGGTGCAGGTGGTGCGCGTCAGCGAGCGGTTCCTGATCAGACAGGAACCCATTCCATTCGAGGTGGCCTGGCAGCCCGACCAGGAACTGGAAATTGATCACCAACGGCTGTTGCAGGAAGGAGCACACGGGATTTTGGAGCAGCGCATCCGCATCCGCTACGAGGATGGTAACGAGGTTGCACGGACGGTCGAAGACGAGTACGTCGCCGTTCCCCCTACGACCAAGATCATGGGGTACGGAACCCAGATCATCGTCCGCACCGTCAACACCCCGTCCGGCCCGCGTGAGTATTGGCGGACGGTGCGCGTGCTGGCGACATCTTACTCGGCTGCCACCTCCGGCACATCCCCCACGAGTCCCTGGTACGGGCACACGCGCACCGGGGAGAGGATGAGGTTCGGCATCGTTGCCGTTGACCCGCGTGTGATCGGGCTGCGCACCAACGTCTACGTGCCGGGGTACGGCATCGGCTACGCCGGGGATACCGGTGGCGCCATCCACGGGCGGCGGATTGACCTGGGGTACGACGACGATAACCTGGTGCTCTGGTATCGCTGGGTGGATGTCTACCTGCTGACACCCGTCCCGCCTCCCGGCCAGATCAACTATATTCTGCCTTGAACATGGACGCGCGGGATGTGCTCAGGCAGCGGGGGATTCGGCCCAGCAAGGGGTTGGGACAGAACTTTGTGAATCAGGCTGTCGCCCGGCGGATCGTCGCAGCGGCAGAGTTGGCCCCCGGCGACGTGGTGCTCGAGATAGGTGCGGGATTGGGTGGGCTGACCACGTTGTTGGCCCAGGCCGCCGGGCGTGTCGTCGCGGTTGAACTGGACGAGCGGCTGATTCCCATACTGCGCGAGACGCTGTCCGGCTACCAGAACGTCACCCTGGTGCAAGGGGATATTTTGGCGCTCGATCCGGCCGGTTTGGTCGGCGCGGGCGACTATAAAGTCGTCGCCAATTTGCCTTATTACATCACCTCGGCAGTGCTGCGCCATTTGCTGGAGGCCAGAGTCAGGCCCAGGCAGATGATTCTCACTGTGCAGCGCGAGGTGGCGGAGCGCATCGTCGCCCGGCCTGGGCGGATGAGTTTGCTGGCGGTGAGTGTCCAGCTCTACGGGCAGCCACGGTTGCTCTTTCGGGTCAGACCGGGCAGCTTTTACCCGTCGCCGGCGGTAGAGTCGGCGGTCGTGCGGGTGGACATGTACCCATCCCCACCCGTGGCAGTGGATGATCGGGCGGCCTTTTTCCGCGTCGTGCGGGCCGGGTTTTCACAACGTCGTAAGCAATTGCGTAACACGCTGTCCGCCGGACTCGGACTGTCGCCGGGCGAAGCAGCGGCTCAATTGGAAAAAGTCGGAGTGGACTCCCGGCGACGCGCCCAAACGCTCTCTCTCCAGGAATGGGCGTCCATCGCCGGAGCGTTAGCCAGCCTCGGCAAGGAGGAAGATAAATGAGCGATACGTCGCGCCAAAACCGGTTGACCGTGTTGGTCGGGGTGGGGGTGGCGCTGCTGTTGGCAGGCTGCGCCCGCTTCACCTACAACGAGACGCCGACCTCAGCACCGCAGGTCATCACGCCGCCCACCGCGCTACCCATCCCCAACGCTACGCCACTGCCCGAGCCGTCGCCTACCCCAGAGCCGGAAGGGCCTACAATTCTGCGCATAGAACCGGCGACCGTTTCCCTCTCCGTCGGCGAGACGGCCCTGGTGCAGGTGTGGCTCGACAATGCGGAGCAGTTGAACAGCATCGATCTGCACATCAGCTTTGAACCGGGGTACGTGCACGTAGAGGATTCCGACCCGGAGCAGGAGGGGGTGCAGATCGGCAGCGGCGTGATGCCCGTTCCGGCCCAGGTGCTGCAAAATGAGGTGAACAACGACGCCGGGCTGATCGTCTATCACGTGTCCAGGTCAGCCGAGGACATTGGCAGCCGGAGCGGGACGGTGGCCTCGTTCACCGTGCGGGCGCTGGCGGAGGGAGGCAGCCCGTTGAGGTTCAACGTTGCCACGCTGCTCGACGCCGCCGGACAGCCCTTGCCGGAGCCGGCGCTGATTGACGGGTTGGTGATCGTTGGCGCTGCCGCCGGCACTCCTCCGCCGGTGAGCGCAGCGACGCCCGTTCCTCCATCTCCCGCTGCGCCGGCGACCGTCACCCCGGTTCCAGCCAACCCGGCGGCGCAGGGCGGCGTCTACTATACCGTGCAGCGGGGCGAGAACCTGTTCCGCATCGCGCTGCGCTACGGCACGACGGTGGACGCCATCGTCGCGGCCAACGGTCTTTCCAACCGGGGTTTGGTGTACGCCGGGCAGACGTTGTTCATCCCGGTCAATCCCTCCACCGGGCGGGTCGTCTACGTCGTTCAGCCGGGCGACACGCTCTACTCTCTCGCCCGTCGTTTCAACACGACGGTCGAGACGCTGATCGCGCT
>CAYNVC010000323.1:0-3568 GCA_964400615.1 uncultured Anaerolineales bacterium
GGCGGCGCGGCCCAAACTCCGAATCGGCCCAAGCAGTTTTACCATTGTGACGAGGAAAACGCAGATCGGGTCGCCCGCCAGATCAGCGTGAATCGGCGTTGGTCAGCGTCCTGTAAAGTATCCCCAACTTTTCCTCGGTGCGATCGGTGGCCGGCGGCGGCTCAATCGAGAGGGCCGAAATTTCGGCCCGCCACGCGGGCGTCATCTCTACTTCGAGCGCGGCCAGCGAGGCCTCCAATTGTCCCACGTTGCGTGCCCCGATGAGCGGCGCGGTCACGTCCGGGTGCGCCATCACCCAGGCCAGCGCCAGCGTGGCCGGGTGCAGGCCGCGCTCTCTGGCGTGGGCGGTGAACCGCTCTGCGATCTCGTAATAGGCCGGGTCGCCGTACCGCTCGACGTACATCTGGTTTTCCACCAGTCGCCCGTTCTCCGGCCGGCGCGTCGCGCCGTATTTCCCGGTCAACAAGCCCCCGCCCAGTGGGCTGTACGTGATCACGCCCATCTGCGCCGCGCGCGCCAGCGGCAGGATTTCGACCTCGGCCTGCCGTTTGACCAGGTTGTACATCGGCTGGACGCACGCAAAGCGGGCCAGTCCCTCACAGGCCGAGATGCCCAGCGCGGTGGCGATCTGCCAGGCAGCCCAGTTGCTCACGCCGGGGTAGAGGATTTTCCCCTGGCGCACCAGGTCGTCCAGCGCGCGCAGCGTCTCCTCGATTGGGGTGTGGGGGTCAAAGCTGTGCACGAAATACACGTCCAGCCGGTCCGTCCCCAGCCGGCGCAGGCTGGCCTCGACCGCTAACGTGATGTGGCGGCGTGAGAGGCCGCGCGCGTTCACGTCGTCGCCGGTGGGAAAGTGCACTTTGGAGGTGACGATCACCTCGTCGCGGCAGCCGGCGATCAACCGGCCCAGGATTTCCTCCGAACGGCCCCCGGCGTAGACGTTGGCGCAATCGAAAAAGTTGATCCCCACCTCACGGCAGCGGTGGAACATTGCCGCCGAGGTCTCTTCGTCGGCCACGTCGCCAAAGGACATGGTGCCAAAGCATAGTTGGGAGACTTTGACGCCGGTGCGGCCCAGAACTCGGTATTTCATGGTAAACCTCCCTCTTTACTCGTCTCCGCCTGCGAGTCCACGGTGACGGTGGCCCCGGTGTAGCCAAGATAGTGTTCCATTCGCATATCAACCGCCTGCGCTATTGCTTCTAAATTGCTCAACGCATCCCGACCATCTGTATCACAGTAGAGAATTATTGATAGAAACTCGGCATACTGGGCCTCTATGACACAATCCGCACCGACGTTGGAAACGTTACGTGTGGTCCCACACACAACTCTAAACTGATCGGCTATGGGACTCTGGTATGTAAAACCAGCCATCACCTCCCAGGTGGTGCCATATTCTCCCCGGGTATCGCGGGTGGAATCATGGTCTCTGTAGGCTCGTGCTGCGTCCCGCGCGTTTCGAAAGCGGGCTATGCGCTGGGCAGCATCACTGCCACGCGAACAACACTGTGATGAATTCACATCACTGCATTTCGATAGACGAATTGTGCTGCCACCCAGGTTATTCCGAAACCACATATCGTCGTGTTCGGTCGCCTCAACGTCAATATACCAACCCGGTGGCAAAAGACCGGGGTCGAGCAGTAAATCGGTCGTGGTAAAATCTCGCACAGGTGCAGAGGGTGAAGGTGTACACCTTGCTGTACTGAGAACCAGGAAAGCACAAATACAACTCGACCACTTGCTCCAATTCCGGGACATTTCTCTCTCGCTCCTTCCGCGCGCCGTCCACCTCCTGCCGCACGCTGCCCAGCGCGTCCGGCAGCGAGAACACGGATAGGCCCAATTGTGCGGATTGTGCCGCGCGTCCCAAGTATACGGCACACCGTCCACATTTGTCAAGCGAGGTGATGGCAGGAGTACCACGGATGGAGAAATCCACGATGGTGGGCGCGGGCGTATCGTCCATTTCCATATCCGTGGTAATCTCCTCGATGGCAGCGCCCCCTTCCGCCAGCGGAGCCAGAGTGCTACCCGCGCCAGACGGCCGGGGGCCTGGTGGGGTCAATGCCTCAATCGCTGCCAGTATACCCTGACTTGTTTCACGCTGTCAAGCAGTGGATAACGCGAAAGGCACGCAAGTCTCAGTGTCGCTTCCGTGCCTTCTCTCCAGTGCTACCCTACGGCAATTTCTTCTGGAGCAAATCCTCCACAATTTGTAAAAAGCTCGGTGGGTCAACTGGAGATGTCATACATACATCCACCAGAGACTCGAGCCGTGGATCGAACCAGTCTTTTTGACCTACAAGCAAGATCGCCAGATGTTTGTCTTCATCGTAAGTCTGACGTATTCTCACCAGGAACTCGAAGATGCTTGCCAAAAAACGCATATCGAGGTGTAACACGACCAACTGTGGAAGGAAATCCAATATCACCTGGAAGATTTCACCTTCGTAAGTGCTTAACTGCGGCACATAGCCTTTAGATCTCAAGATAGCATCATACAGTAACCCGATATCAGTATCGCTCGCTATTATGGAGATCGTCCTCTTACGTTTGGATTCCATAGATCTATCGTCCTCTAGCAGGCTGTCGGAGAGAAGGCTGACGCTCCGTTTTCGGCCAAATTTTGAGGTTCGGGCAGTGCTTGGGGCCTTATTTTCAGCCAAATACAGACCCAAGCAGGCATTTTCGCTCAAAAATCACATAATATGACAGACCATTGGCCCAACGATAAGCAAAAACGGGGCATTTTTACAGGACGAACGTTCACTCCGACAACCTGCTAGCAGGAATAATGCACTTGGAATAGAACGGGTCAAGGAACAAGTCTCGACTGCGTAGTGGCATAGCTTCATACTGAGGAATTGTTCCAAGCCATTCGATTAAGGCATTGTCCCCTCGGGTCACCAAATCCAGTACACGGTTGTGTTCTCTAACGATCCACATCGCATTGGGAGGGATATCAGCCAAGTTGATTGTACTCCGCAGTTCTGCCCATACCCTACTCTGTGCTTGGCGTGCAAAAACCTCATCAGCCAGTGAAGCGGTATACCATCTCCTTGTAGGGTGAGACAACTCGTGTGCTAAAGTGGGAGCTATCAATTCAGAAGGCAGGTCACGATAGGCTGGATTTAAACGGATTAGGTTCTCCATTTCATCATAGGATCCCAAACTGAATCTCATATTAGGGTCGAATATGACGTCAGCTAGTCCTTGTTTTCCTATTCTTGTCCTCTGTATGATATCTGCTCCTTCAGAAGTACCAAGTACCGCATAGATCCTTGCAATTTGGATCTCGTCAGCTGATGGTGGTGCCAGCAACCTCCCCGGCTGCCCAGGCAGTGATGTGTACTCCCCAGGGCGCAACAACCTGGGCCCACCCGCGTCCATCTGCCCCGCTGTCCGCAGCGCCGCCTCCGCTGTGTCGTCCCCCTCCACCATCACGAACCGGCGCGGGTCGTCCGGCAACACCGGCCGTTCCAGAAGGTCATCCGCCTGCCGCGTCGTCCGCGCCGCATCGTCGAACTGGCTCGCGGAGGGCGCGTCCACCGCTCTGACGCCC
>CAYNVC010000324.1:0-3553 GCA_964400615.1 uncultured Anaerolineales bacterium
CCGCCTGTTCACGCCCCCAGCACCGCCTGTTCACGGCGGTGCAATTGAGGCGGATTGTGGTGGCAGTAACAGCTATCGCTCTCGGGTCTGGAAGCGAGATTTGCAAAAGTAGCAAATCAGTTTGGCTTGACCGTCACCGTTTGTCACTATCCGGTCGGGGCGTCCAAGTGGAATCCGATTGAACATCGTCTCTTCAGCGAAATCGGCAAAACTTGGGCAGGCTGTCCCTCGCGGTCTTTCGACGATGTCCTGTACTATATCAGCGACACCAAGAAACGTGACAAGTTCCTGACGAAGAGATGGATGCTCTCAATATCCAATTCCACGATGTCTGTCCAAAGTGGAACTAGACTATTCGTCCTCAGTCAAATCCCGAACCTGTTTGATCAGTCGCGGGAAGTTGTACTTTTACGGATACTAAAGGCTCAAGTTCTGGGTCAATGTACCGGGCCTGGAAGGGATGGAGCTTTGTGCCGGATCAGACCATCTCTAAACGCCACCCGACCGGCTCACTCCTCGAACGAGACCCCGCAGTGCGGGCAGATCAGGTCATCCGGCCCGACCTCGCCGCCACACTCTGGGCAGAGCAGGGCCAGCTCCGCGCCGCAGGACGCGCAAACTGTGTCGTTCTCGCCGAGCGCAGCGCCGCACTCGGGGCAGAGGGACTGACCGCAGGCGGGGCACTCTGGCGCACCGGGCGCGATGGCAGCGCCGCATTGCGGGCAGGCCGCGCCCTGCTCGAACCCGCAGCGCGGGCAAACGGTCTCGCCGGGCAAAAGTATCACACCGCACTGGGGACAGACCCGCGTGCCGCACTCTGGGCAAGGCCCGCGCGATGGCACAAAGTTGGCCCCGCAGACCGGGCAGACTGTCCAGCGCACGACCTGCTCGCCGACGTAGCGGGATAGAGTGCGGGCCGTCTCGCGTGTCTGGTGCGTCACCGGGCGGGAACAGTTGGGGCAGCGGGCCGGAGCGCGGAAGAGGGGAGCGTCGCAATGGGGGCAGCGGCGGGTAAAGACGAGGTCGCAATTGGGGCACACCTCGGCCCCGGAGAGGAGTTCCATCCCGCAGCCTGGACAGGTGAATACGAGTTCCAGGCCACACGCGGGGCAGCGTTCGGCGTCATCTGTGACTGCCGCACCGCAGCGCGGGCATAACGGTTGCCCGCAGGCAGCACAGGCCGGGTCGCCGGGATAGACCCGGGCGCCGCAATTGGGGCAGGTCAGGCCGGTGGCGGACTCGGTCTCCGGTTCGCTCTCCGGCCGGGGGCCGCTCTCGAACACAAAGCCGCAGTGCGGGCAGGCGGTGTCCTCCGGCCCGACCTCTGCGCCGCAGCGGGAGCAAACCAGGTCCCAGGTCGCTCCGCAGACGCGGCAGGAGGTATCATCGGGGCCGACGAGCGCACCGCACTCTGGGCACAGGTCGGCTTCGCAGTGGGGACAGAAATCGGCTCCGGGTTCCACGGGGCCACCGCAGCGCGGGCAATCAATCATCGTCGTTCTCCTGGGGGTTGAATTTTTCCATCTGGCGGTGCATCTTGACGAGGTGGGTGCCGGGCCAATAGACCCGTCCGCAGCCGGAGCAGCGGCGGAACCTGGTCTGGGTGCGCAGTACGTAGGGCGGCACGCGGTCGGCTATCTCTGCGGGTGAGACGACCTCTAGCACGCCGTTGCACACGGAACAGCGCGTGAGGACGGGAGCGGGCGGGGGGCCGAGAGCGTCCTGTACCTCCCGCACCTGTTCCTCCAACAGGTCCGACTGGATCAACAACGTCCGCAGGCCGCGCCGGGCCGCCAGCTCGTGGTCGCGGGTGAGCAACACGCGCCCTTCGGCGCGAGCGCGGCGGGCCAACTCGGTATCGGCAGCGGTGTTGTAATAAGTGGTGTCGTAACCCAACAACCGCAGCCACCGGGCCAGCCGGCCCAGCATACAGTCGGCCAGGAGCCTGGTCACTGCATCAACTCCTCGAGCTCGGGCCACCCCGGCCCCTCCCAGCCGAAACGCTCCCAATCCACGCGCCCGCCGGAATCGAACTCGACTCCCTCCGCTTCCAGGAGCGTCCGCTGTAGACCGGCGGGGCCGGTGGAAATGCGGCCCCGGCTGTTGACGACGCGCTGCCAGGGCACGTCGGAGCCGTGCGGTAGGCCGTGCAGCGCCCAGCCGACGGTGCGGGCGGCACGGGGGTTGCCCAGCATGCGGGCAATCGCGCCGTAGGAGGTGACTTTGCCGGGGGGCACAAGCCGCACCAGCCGGTAGACGCGCTCAAAGAATCCGGCCACGTCACAACATCTCCAAAAAGGCCGCCACCCGCTCCCCAATCGCGCCCTCGTTGTAGAGCCGCGAGTCGGTCATGTCCGCTTCCAGGATGAGGGCCGGCAGCCCCAGTTCCTCCCGCAGCATGTCGCGCACGTCACTCTGGGTGATGGAAAATGGTTTGCAGGAGCGGTTGGCGTGCATCACCATCCCGTCCGCCTGGAATCGTTGCGCCATGTCGCCGATGGTTTGCAAGCGCGTGGGCAAATCTATGTTGATGAACACGCCGGTATAGGCCTGCGCCATCCCCAGGAAAGGATCGTCCGTGTCGAGTTCTACAGTCCAGGCGTTGGTGTAGGTGTCGGCGACGAAGCAGGCCCCGGCGTCCATAAAGGGGCGGAAGAAACGGTAGAGACGGTACCAGATGGCGATGTTGTCCCAGAGGAGGCGGTATCGCTCGCCGGGAACCGCGCCGATGCCCTGGGCGACGCGCTCTTCCAGTTCGGTTTTGAGACCCTTGTAGCAATCTACCGCCTTGCGCGTCCCCCGCAGCGCGACGATGGGGGCCATGGCGATAAAGAGATCGGGCGCGTTGACGGGGGACGGACGGTGCTGCCCGAACTCGAGAATCTCTTGCCACAGCGCGATGGCCTCCTGAGAAAAGTTCAACACCGAGCGCAGCCGGGCCGGTTTCAACCTCCGGCGGGTGTGCGCTTCCAACCACTCGACGAACTCGTGCAACTGGTCGGCGACGTAGGCGACGATGTGCGGTTCGACCGGTGTGGTACGCTGGAACGGCACGTCAAGCATAAAGAGCGGCACGTCGTAGAGCGCAGCCAGCGCTTCGTACCACTTTTGGACCGTGCCGCAGATGTTGGTGCAGCAGACCAGCAGATCGGGCCTGGGCATGCCCTTGAGCGGCGCGTCCTGGGGGCGCATCACCGCCCCGACGTGGCTGCGGGCGTATGAGCACAGGTCGGCCGGGTAGCCATCCGCCTCGGCCACCTCACACAGGTGGACAGATGCCCCACGTGCGCCGCATATCGCGCCATAGTTCTCCGGGTAGAGCGTCAGGATACCCATCGCCTCCATGATCTCGACCGGTGCGCCGCTGGTGACGTAGGCCAGCGGCTTGAACCGCGCCAGCGCCTTGCGCTGCACGTAATAGCGCGTCATCACGCTGTTTATTTCTTTGAGTGATTTGAGACGTGGGTATTTGGGCATCGAGACCAGTCCTTTTATGCGCCGGAACCCCCCCGTAGCGCCGGAATCCCATTCCGGCGCGGCTGTTAGTATACCA
>CAYNVC010000325.1:0-3546 GCA_964400615.1 uncultured Anaerolineales bacterium
CGGCGGCTGCATCTCGCATGCGGCCAGGATGGCCGCGTTCCGGTGGCTGCATCTCACACGCAGCCAGGATAGCCGCGTTCCGGCGGCTGCATCTCACATGCGGCCAGGATGGCCGCGTTCCGGTGGCCGCATCTCACATGCGGCCAGGACGACCGCGTTCCGCAAGGGTCGCGGGCAGCTTGCCCGCATGCGGCCAGGATGGCCGCGTTCCGGTAGCCGCGCTCCCATTCCACATAGAAACACGTCCGGCGAGCTGCGCCGGACGTGGGAAGGTTCATCGCCAGACCATTTACACTTTGTAACACGCTACCATGTGGCCCGCACCCTTGTCCTCCAATGGCGGATAGTCGTTCTCCTCACAGAAACTGTCGGCGTTCGGGCAGCGCTCGTAAAAGCGGCAACGCGGCGGCGGGTTGATCGGTTTGCTGATCCCACCCTTGATCTCGACCGATGTTCTCACAAAATTCGGGTCTGGCACAGGAACTGCCGAGAGCAACGCTCTGGTATAGGGATGAAGCGGGTGGTGCAAAAGCTCCTCCGTCTCGGCCCACTCGACGAGTTTACCCAGGTACATGACCGCGATCCGGTTGCACATATAACGAGCGACGGCCAGGTCGTGAGTGATGTAGAGGTAGGTGACGTTGAGGCGCTCGCCCAGGTCTTGCATCAGGTGCATCACACTGGTGCGGACCGAGACGTCCAGCATAGAGGTAGGCTCGTCGGCCACGACGAAAGACGGCGAGACGACCAAAGCGCGGGCGATGGCGATACGTTGGCGCTGTCCGCCGGAGAGCTCGTGGGGGTAGCGGAACATGAAACTGGAGGCCGGGGTGAGGCCGACGGTCTCCAGGAGACGAGCCACTCGCTCCTCCCTCTCGGCGATACTGCCGATACCCTGCACGTCCAGCGGCTCAGCGACTGTATCGTAGATGGTCAGGCGCGGGTTCATGGATTCGTAGGGGTCCTGAAAGATCATTTGCACCTGCTGACGGAACTTTTTCATTCGCTTCCCGCGCAGTGAGGCAATGTCCACCAACCCGTCCGGGGTAGCAAGTTCGATGACCCCCTCCGTGGGATCGATCAGCCGGGTCAGCAACTTGCCGGTCGTGGTTTTGCCGCAACCGGATTCCCCCACCAGTCCGACGCTTTCCCCGGCCTGAATTTCGAGGTTGAAATCGCTGACGGCGTGCACAAAGATGTTGCTCCGGGAGAACACGCCTCCTCCCACCGGATACAATTTGGAAAGGTGCTTGATGTTGACGAGAGTGTGGTCGGTCATTATTTCTCTCCTCCCGGATGCCAGCAAGCGGCATAGTGCCCATCTGCGAAAGCCTCGAACTGGGGGACTTGATCTCTACAGATGTCGGTGGCGTAGGGGCAGCGCGGGTGAAAGCGGCAGCCCGGCGGTGGGTTGAGCAAGTCCGGCGGCTCGCCCGGCAACATCACCAACTCGGTCTTTTCGCCCGCGATGCTGGGAAAAGCCGACATCAGCCCCATCGTGTAGGGATGGATCGGGCGGTGAAAGATGACCTCGGTGGGAGCCATCTCCATCATGCGGCCGGCGTACATCACCCCCACCCGGTCGCTGACCTCGGCGATCACCGCCACGTCGTGCGAGATATAGATCATCGCCATATCGAGCTGTTCTTGAATCTCGCGGATGCGCTTGAGGAGTTGGTCTTGGACGATCACGTCCAACGCCGTCGTTGGCTCGTCGGCGATGATGATGTCCGGGTCGCAGGAAAGCGCCATAGCTATTACGGCGCGTTGGCGCATGCCGCCGCTGTACTGGTGAGGGTACTGGTCTTTGAATCCCGGATCCAATCCGACCAGGTCAAAGAGGTTGTCCACCTTGTCGTTCATCTCTTTCTCGCTCAAGTGGGGCAGGTGCTGTTGCATCGCCTCGATGATTTGCTCTTCGACCGTATAGACCGGGTTGAGCGAGTTCATCGCGGCCTGAAAGACCATCGAAATGTGCCGCCAGCGGAATTTGCGCACCTCGGCTTCGGAGAGTGGAACCAGGTCGGTCGAGTTCAAGCGGATCTCGCCTCGCTCGATACTGGCGTTATCGGGAAGCAGCTTGAGCAGGGAGATGGCAATCGAAGTTTTTCCACACCCCGATTCGCCCACCAGCCCCACGGATTCACCCCGGCGCACGGCAAAGCTCACGTCGTCTATCGCGTGGACCGGCCCTTTACGGGTCATGTAATGCATGGTCAGGTTCTTGACTTGAAGAACGTCGTCTGTCATATCTACCATCCTATTTTTCAGCGTCCGGCGTCTCTAACGGCGGCGCAGCCTGGGGTTCACGATCTCGTCCATCGCCCGCCCCACCAGGTAGAACGCCGCGCACAACATGGTGATCGCCAGGCTGGCCGGGATCAACAGATACCAGGTGTTAAAATTCATCAGGTAGCCCTGCGTCTGCGTGACGTTGATCATCAGCCCCCAACTCATCTCGATAGTCGTCAGCCCAAAAAATGAGAGGACGGCCTCGGAAAAGATGGCGCCGGTGACGACGAACATCATGTACAGCAGGGCGATGGGCATGAGGTTGGGAATCATGTGCTTTAGGATAATGTGCGCGTCACCGCCGCCGGCAATGCGCGCCGCCTCGATGAACGGTTTGACCTTGACCGTCAACGCCTGTGACTTGACGACGATGGCCGTGCCGCCAAAACCGGAGAGTATGCCAATGATAAAGGCCAGTTGGACCATACCCACCTCCATCAGAGAACTCATGACGATCAGGATGGGGATGAAGGGAACCATGATCACCAGGTCAACCAGCCGCATGAGAAGCGTATCCACGATCCCACCGTAATATGCCGACACCGCCCCGATGGTCGTGGCGATCAGCACGGTGACGATGGCCGAAAGGAGGCCCAGGACAAACTCGTAGCGGGTGCTGTACATCAATTGGCTGAGTACGTCCCGCCCCATGGGGTCAGTGCCGAGCAGGTGACGCGCCGAGGGGGGGGAAGGGTGAGACACGATCTCCATATCGTACCCCATGGTGGGGTCGTAGACGCGCGAGTCCCAAACGGTGTGCATCAAGATCGGGTGGGCCAGAGCGAACAGGCCGAAAAAGAGGATCATTCCCAACCCAATCAACCCAACGGGATTTTCGGCGAACAAGGCCCAGTTGGTGCGTAGCGATTTGAGGGCCAACTTGAACCGCACGCGCCACAAACTCAACCGCACGCGCCACAGAGACACGCGCTTTGTTTGAACAGTCTGTGCATCAATTGCCATGTTTCACGCTCCTGTGCTAGGTATAACGAATACGCGGGTCGAGAAAGATGTACCCAATGTCGGCGACCAGGTGGCTGAGGAGCGTCATCACGCCCAGGAGCGTAAAGGCCCCCATGGCAACCGGGATGTCGGCGACTTGGGCCGCGCTCAACAGAGCCAGCCCAATGCCCGGCCAGGAAAAGATGGTCTCGGTGATGATGCCGCCGCTGATGGAGCCGCCGATGCTAAAGACCAGACCGGTCCACACCGGCAGCAGCGCGTTCCGGGCGGCGTGTTTGTCGCGCACGACTT
>CAYNVC010000326.1:0-3540 GCA_964400615.1 uncultured Anaerolineales bacterium
TCCGCTCTTTGGAAGCGCCGATCATGGCGACGGCAGCGGGGTTGACGTCAACGATGAGGTGCGTCTCGGCATCAATCACCACGACTCCGGCCGGGATGGCGTTCAGCAACGCCTGCGCACGCTCCTCGCCCTCCCGCAGCGCTTTTTCCATCTTGCGTCGCTCGGCGATTTCGCGCTGGGCCTGCTCATACAGGCGGGCGTTTTGGACGGCGATGGCGGTCGGGCCGGCGATGGCGGTCAACAGTTCCCGGTCGTGCTCGCCATAGAGGCGCGGGGTGGTATAGCTCTGGACGGCCATCACCCCCAACACCTGGTCGCCGACCATCAGCGGAACCCCCAACCAGGAGAGAGCCGGCTCGCCAACCACCTCTATCCCTTTTTCCGCCAGCCACCCGGTCACGTTCTCTTCGACGAGCACGCCGGTGCGGTTGCGGATGATGTATCCGGTAAAGCCCTGGCTGGCGGAGATGTTGGTAAGATGCCGGTCAATCTCGGACTCGGAGACGTTAAAGGGCAGGGTAACTTCCTCCTTGTCCGGATCGTAAAGACCAATGTAAAAGTTAGTGGTGTCAACCAACCGGGCAGCCTGGTTGTAGGCCTCTTCCAAAACCTGGTCCACACTCAACTGGGCCGTGAGGGCCTGGCTCAACTCGTTCAACACGGCCAACTCTTCGGCGCGGATGCTGGCCTGCTCATAGGAACGGGCATTCTGAACGGCGATGGCCGCCTGGCTGGCGACGGAGGCCAACAGATCCCGTTCACGCTCGCCGTAGAGGCGCGGGGTGGTATAGCTCTGGACGGCCATCATACCTAACGCCTTGCCTCCAATGATCAGGGGCACCCCCAGCCAGGATAGCGCAGCCCGTCCAAGCTGCTCGACTCCCAATTCTTTCACCCGCTCAGGCACGTTCTCCTCGATGAGCAGCGGCTTTTGGCTCTGGATGACGTACTCGGTAAGCCCCTGACCTGCCCGGCGGGTAGAATACAGTTTGCGCACTTTTCCCTCGGAAACACCCAGGGCAAACGTGATCTCGTTCCTATCCGAGTTGCAGAGGGCAACGTAAAAGTTGGTCGTATCCATCAGGCGAGAAAGACCGCGATAAGCCTCGTCCAGCACTCCTTCTACGTCGAGGCGGGCGGTGAGGGCCTGCGCCAGCTCGTTCAAGACGGCCAACTCCTCAGCCCGCGAGCGGGATTGCTCGAACAGACTGGCGTTTTCGATGGCCGCAGCGGCGGGCACGGCCATCAACGTCAAGAGGCGCAGGTCATAGTCGTCAAAGGGGCCGGCGCTCTTGTTCATCGTTTCGATAGCGCCGATAATTTGTCCCTTGGTCCGCAATGGGGCGCACAGGATCGAGCGGGTGTCCAGGCCGGTGGCACCGTCAAAATCGCCAAAGAACCGTTCGTCCTGCGAAACGTCCGAGACCATCACCGGCTCCCCATGCTCGATGACCCAGCCGGCAATTCCTTGTCCCAACGGCAAGCGGACGCTACGCACAAAATCTGCACCCTGACCGGAAGCCGCAGCGAACCACAAGTCCCCCCTGGCCTCGTCGCGCAGGATCACCGACGCCGCCTCCACCTCCAGCAGATAAGTCACGCGATCCGTGATGACGTCCAGCGTCTCTTCGAGATCCAGGGTAGAGACGAGCGCCTGACCGACGTCGCTCAAAGCGACCAACTCGCGGGTGAATCTGGTATCACCACCGCCGTCCGCCTGCTGGTGTCCTGCGGACAAGGTCGCGGTCAATTGTGTCTCATCTCTCTGATTGCTCATCTTTGCCATCGCGTATCTCCCACGTGGTGCATGTTGGCAAGTTGCCCCACGGTTATGTCCCTTGCTTTTCAGCGGACGATTGCGCATCCGCGCCCAGCCGGATAAAGGCCCGGTCGGTGCCGAGCGCGACGCCCAGCTCGCGCACAGCGGTCTGCAAGATGTTCTCCAGGTCCATAGAGGCCCGCACCCGGCTGGTAACGTCGCCGATGATCCGCTCTCGCTGGGCACGCAGTTGGGTCTCGCCCAGCAGACGGGCATTCTCTAACGCCTGGGCCAATTGCCGTCCCACAGATTCAATCAAGGACAGGTCATCCTCCGACCAAACGTGTTTGCCATTGGGGTCTTCGACGCCCAAGACGCCGATGGTCTGACCGCGCAAGACGATGGGGACAGCCAGGCCGGTTCGCCCTTCGCCATTCCCGACCATAGCCGGAGCGCCTTCACTCAATGCACGCTCCATTTCGGGCAGCCACAGGTCAGAGATCGGTTCGGTCAACCCATCCAGCACGGCAGCGCCCTCGGTCCGGTCGTAGAGGAACGCCCCACGCCGTAACGTTTCCTGCTGGCGCAGGTAATCCCGCCAACCTCGTTGCAGGTAAGCGCGGTGTGTGGCCTCGGCCTCGATCAGGGCACGCCGGGTATCCTCCAGCAAACTGACACGTTCCAGCGCCAGCGCCACCTGATCAGCGACCGGGAGCAGGAGTGACACGTGTTCCTGGGTAAAGGCATCCGATTGCACGCTGGCTACGCCAAGAGCACCGATGGTCCGCTCGCCAACTTGCAACGGCAGGAACAAACGGGAGATCATTCCCACGGCGACCAACTGCTCATCCTCCGAGAAAACCATCTCGCGGCGCATATCACCCTCCAGCCACGGTTCTCGGTGAGTGATGACCCACCCTGGGCAAGTCCCCGCAACCGGCAAGCGCACGCCGCGCAGGGCAAGGTAATCGGTTTCGGTCTCTATGCCGGCAGTATAGAGTGTATAATTAAACTCGCCGGGCGAGTAGGTAGCCAATGTCAGCAGATCCAGGGGCAGCATCCGGCGCAAGTAATCGAGTATGGCGGACAAATTCGCCACCAGGGCACCTATATTCTCACTGGCGCCAACGAGGGCAGATATTTCGCGCAGGGCTTGCTCGTCGCTGACCCGTTTCTGAATCTCTTCCAACTGGCGCAGCCCCCGCACGACCATAGCCACCTGCCCCGCTATTGCCATCAGGCGATCCTGGTCAGAGACGGAAAAATCGGTGTGCTCGCCGTAAATGGCGTTAAAGTAACCAATCCACTGCCCTGCCACCACGAGGGGCACAAATATGGTGCTCCGCGCCTGGAAGCGCTGGCTATACAGTGACCGCGCAGCATCGTCCATGCGAGAGTCGGTCTCGACATCGGCGATCACTGTCGGAGCATCGGGGCGCAACAGACGCGCCGCCGAGGGGAAAGAGCGCAACGGGTAACGCGGGCTGACCGATTCCTGGGGCAGTCTGCTCCAACGAGCCAGGACAATGCTCCACTCTGGAACGTCGTCGCCCACCCACGGGCGGTCGAACAAATTCAAGCTGACGTTGTTGGCATTCTGCCCCAGGTCGGTGTGTTCAAGTAGCACTTGCAAGATACGCTCGTAATCTTGAGCAGCGCCCAGCTCGGAGCTGACCAGGTAGAGCGTCTCGGTTTCGGCCAGCGCGGACTGGGTCTGCTCAAACAGACGGGCAGTTTCCAGCGCCAGGGCCGTCTGCTCCGAGACGTCCTCCACCAGCGCC
>CAYNVC010000327.1:0-3536 GCA_964400615.1 uncultured Anaerolineales bacterium
ACGCAGATCGGGTGACAGAGGAAAAAGCAGCGTTTTCAGCGTTCGTCTGCGTCCTACTCTTGTTTGGCAGATCGAAAGGAGCATCTCGATGAGCGACAATCGAGTCCCAGAAATAATGAGGCAAGGCAAAATCGCCCCCTGGCTGTACGTCGCCCCGGCCTTGCTGATTATGGCAACCTTTATCGTGTACCCGGCACTCAACACGTTTCTCCTGAGTTTCAAAAATGCGGATGGAACCATGTCCGCGGCCGCCGCCTGCGTGGAAGGGGAACCGTGCTGGGGTATCCTGGAGAACTATCGTTACGCCCTGACCTCCCCCAGCATGCTGAACGCTTTCCGCAACAACCTGCTGTGGGTGTTCCTGATGGTGGGCGGCACGGTCGGCCTGGGATTGCTGATCGCCGTCCTGGCCGACCGGGTAAAGTACGAAGCGCTGGCTAAAGCGATCATCTTTATGCCGCTGGCTATCTCGTTCGTCGGCGCTGGCATCATCTGGAAGTTCGTCTACGCCTACGGAACCGGGCAGGTACAGATTGGCTTGTTGAACGCCATCGTCACCGCGCTGGGCGGCAAGCCTATCTCCTGGCTGAGCGAACCGGCCTTTAATAATTTCGCCCTGATCCTGGTGGGCGTCTGGATGTGGACCGGTTTCTGCATGACCATCCTTTCGGCCTCGCTAAAGAGCGTGCCGACCGAGATACTCGAAGCGGCCCGCGTGGACGGCGCAACCGAGTGGCGCGTGTTTTACCAGGTCATGGTGCCGATCATCATGCCGACCATCGCCGTCGTGGTCACAACTATGGTCATCAACGTACTCAAGATATTCGACATCGTTTACGTGATGACCGGCGGCAATTACGGCACCGAGGTCATCGCCAACCGTATGTACGGCGAAATGTACATCAGCCACCAGAGCGGGCGGTCGGCGGCCATCGCCGTGATCCTGATCCTGCTCACAATTCCGTTCATGATCTGGAACGTGCGTCGTTTCCGGGCACAGGAGGCCATGCGATGAATAAAGAGCGCATCAAGATGATTCTTTCGGGCCTGCCGACTCACGTCGTGCTGATTGGGCTGGGTCTGATCTGGCTGGTACCGACCATCGGCCTGCTCATCACCTCGTTCCGACCTTTCCAGGAGATCAACCAAAGCGGCTGGTGGACGGCCCTCGCGCCGCCCAGGGGCGCCGAGGAGTATTCACAGACCTGCGCCTCCTGCCACGGCTCGAACGGCAAAGAGATTGCCACGGCCGATCTCACCGACCCGGAACTGATCGGCAAATACTCGCGCTCCATCAAACTGCTGGCTATGCTCAAGCAAGAGGTTGACGGGCAGCCGCATTTGCAGGACGCGCCAATGCCAGAGCCGCAGCAAGCTGCCGACATCGCCGATTACCTCAAACGCATTTCCGGTATCGCGGCCAGCCCGCGCTTTACTCTGAACAACTATATTGACGCCGTGATGGGGTATCGCGGCACGGCCAACTATGCGACAGACTGCGCCACAGGGGAACAGGCGCTCGACCTGAATTGTAACGTCAGCGACGTGATGAACCCCAGGGGCATGGGACGGGCGTTCATCAACAGCCTGCTGGTCACTATCCCGTGCGTCGTCCTGCCGCTTCTCTTTGCCTCATTTGCCGGGTACGCCTTCTCCTGGCTCGATTTTCCCGGCCGCATGCTGCTGTTCGCCCTGCTGGTCGGTATGCAGATCGTACCGCTCCAGATGACGCTGATCCCCATCTCGCGCATGTACGCCCGGCTGGGAATGAACGGCACGTTCATAGGTATCTGGCTGTTCCACACCGGCTTTGGCCTGCCATACGCCATCTACCTGATGCGGAACTTTATCGGCTCGCTCCCCAGGGAGATCTTTGAGTCGGCCTACCTGGACGGTATGTCCCACTGGACGATCTTTTACAAGTTGGCGCTGCCACTTTCGTTACCGGCGCTGGCATCGCTGGCTATCTTTCAATTTCTGTGGATTTGGAACGACCTGTTGGTGGCACTGGTCTTTTTGGGGGGACAAAAGCCGGTGCTGACCTATCAGATCAGCAATATGGTGAGTTCATTGGGCGCTGGCTGGCATCTGCTGACCGCCGCCGCGTTCATCTCAATGGCTCTGCCCATGATAGTGTTCTTTGCCCTGCAACGTTTCTTTGTGCGCGGCATGATGGCCGGAGCGGTGAAAGGATAGTCGGGACTGTTATTATGCTACAACAAGTTGAACTGGGACAGAAATCACTGGCCGACTACCGGCCCATCGCGGGGGAGCAGGTCGTCGCCGAGATTCGCGCGCTGGCGGAACCGCTGCGGGGAGCACGGGTGGTGCACGTCAACGCTACAGCATTCGGCGGCGGCGTGGCCGAGATGTTGGTCACGCTCGTGCCCCTGATGCGCGACGTGGGATTGGAGGCCGAGTGGCAGGTCATCGAGGGGGAGGACGAGTTCTTTAACGTCACCAAAGCCTGCCACAACGGTCTGCAGGGGATGGATGTTCCTTTCACCGGGGCGATGAAGGAGGTGTGGCGGCGCTACAACGAGAGGAACGCGGCCCGGTTCGCGGGGGAATACGACTTTGTCGTCGTCCACGACCCGCAGCCGGCCGGTATGCTCCGCTACCACGGGCGCGGGGGAGGCAAGCACTGGGCCTGGCGCTGCCACATTGATACCTCTCACCCCAACCCGGCTTACTGGGACTTTTTCGCGCCCTACATCGCCGAGTACGAGGCCGGTATCTTTACGATGGAGCAATACGTCGGGCCGGGGGTAAATCCCGCCCATCTGGCAATCGTCACCCCCACGATTGACCCGCTCTCGCCCAAGAACGCGCCGATGGCGGAGGATACAGCGCGCGAGGTCGTGGCCCGCTTCGGCATAGACGTGAGCCGCCCGCTCATCACCCAGGTCAGCCGCTTTGACCCCTGGAAGGACCCGCTGGGCGTGATCGACGCCTACCGCATGGTCAAGCAACGGATACCGGAGGTGCAACTGGCGCTGGTCGGCTCGATGGCCTCGGACGACCCGGAGGGGTGGTACTATCTGGACAAGACCATCCGCCACGCCGGCGAGGATGACGACATTTACATCCTGCACAACTTTCACGGCGTGGGAGCGTTCGAGGTGGGGGCTTTCCAAACGATCAGCGACGTCGTAATCCAGAAATCAACCCGCGAGGGATTTGGGTTGGTGGTGACGGAGGCGCTGTGGAAGAAAAAGCCGGTGGTCGGCGGCAACGCCGGCGGTATCCCGTTGCAGGTGCTGGACGGGCAGACCGGCTTTTTGGTGGACTCGGTGGAAGAGTGTGGAGAAAAGACGCTCTACCTCTTACAACATCCAGATGAGTCGGCTCGGATGGGAGCGGCGGCGCGGGAGCACGTGCGGCGGCACTTTATCTCGACCCGTCACCTGGCGGATTATCTGCGGTTGTTCAGCCAACTCGCGGCAGGGTGACGAGGGGGCTTGGGACAAGGGGACTTGGGGACAAGGTGACGAGGGGAGATGGTGAACGCGGACGGAGGATGATGACAACCAGGA
>CAYNVC010000328.1:0-3527 GCA_964400615.1 uncultured Anaerolineales bacterium
CATATACGGTATTGGACGCGCTTCCAGCAACGATATCCTGCGCAAGGCCGGAGTAGGCCCGGACACGCGGGTCAAAGACCTGACCGAGTCCGAGGTCGCAGCGTTGCGCGAGGTCATTGACCGCGAATATCGAGTCGAGGGCGACCTGCGGCGTGAGTTGCAGATGAACATCAGGCGACTGATAGACATTGGTTGTTATCGTGGGTTACGCCATCGTCGTAATCTCCCCGCGCATGGTCAACGCACGCGAACCAACGCCCGCACCAAGCGCGGCCCCAAGAAGACGGTTCCTGGTCGCGGACGGCGGCGCGGGATGAAGAAAAAGTAATCATTGTACGTTTGGCGCAGGAGGAATAATGGCGCGAGATAAACAAGCGGGTCGGCGTCGCGGACGCCGGGTGAAAAAGAATGTGGCGCATGGGCAGGCCCACGTCCACTCTACTTTCAACAACACGATCGTGACGATAACCGATTTGCAGGGGAACGTCATCAACTGGTCCAGCAGCGGGATGCTCGGCTTCAAAGGCTCTCGCAAGAGTACCCCTTTTGCGGCTCGACAGGCCGCTCAGCGAGCGGCTGCGGGAGCGATGAACAATGGCATGGTCGAGGTGGATGTTTACGTCAAGGGGCCGGGGCCGGGACGTGAGGCGGCGATTCGCTCCTTGCAGACGGCTGGCTTGAGGGTGCGCTCCATTACCGATGTCACCCCTATCCCGCATAACGGTTGTCGTCCGCCCAAGAGGCGCCGGACGTAGCACAGGTGGATTGAGGAGAAAAAGTTGTATGGCTAGGTATACTGGTCCGGTTTGTAAATTGTGCCGCCGCGAGGGGGAAAAACTGTTTCTGAAAGGGGATCGCTGCACTTCCCCCAAGTGCCCGTTCGAACGCGAACGCGGCTATCCGCCCGGTGAACATGGCAGGATGGCCCGCTTCCGCCGGCAGCGTCAGACTGACTATTTGCGTCAGTTGCGCGAAAAACAAAAAGCCCGCCGCATTTATGGAGTGTTGGAACGTCAATTCCGGCGTTACTTCCGTGAAGCGGAACGTCTGCCCGGCCTTACCGGTGAGAACTTGCTCGTTCTACTCGAGAGGCGGCTGGATAACGTCGTGTACAGATTGGGCTTTGCCGACTCGCGAGCGCAGGCACGCCAACTGGTGATGCACGGTCACTTTGTGGTCAACGGTCACCGCACGGATGTTTCCTCGTACATCGTCCGCCCCAGGGATGTAATCAAGGTGCGGGATGGAAGTCGTAAGCGCACTTATTTCAAGAGCCGCGCTGAACGATTGGACGAGGGCGCTGTGCCCGATTGGTTGAATCTGGACGCCAAAGAGATGACGGCCCACGTGATGAGCCTGCCTGCACGAGAGGACATTGATACCAAGTTGAACGAGCAGTTGATCGTGGAGTATTATTCTCGTTAACGAGATATTGGATGTCTCGCTTCTGGCTGGCGGCGAATTTGCCGGGCCGGAGGCAAGTACAAGACAGGAGGCGAAGCTTGTCAGTCCCAGTGCTGCCAAAAATTGAGACAGATGCCATCTCCCAGGTTTATGGCCGGTTCGTGATCAGCCCCCTGGCGAGTGGCTTTGGAATTACCTTGGGCAATGCGCTGCGCCGGGTGTTGCTTTCCTCGCTTCCTGGTGCAGCGGTGACCTCGATCCGCGTCTCCGATGTCCCGCACGAATTTGCGGCCATCCCTGGCGTGCGAGAGGACGTGATCCAACTCATCTTGCAAGTCAAACAGTTGCGCTTGCAGATGGAGGGTCAGGAGCCGATGCGCATGTCCATTCAAGTGCGGAGAAGTGGCACGGTCACGGCCAGCGATATCGAAGCCCCGCCAGAGGTCGAGATATTGAACCCTGATCTCTACCTCTTTACCGTAGACGATGACGACATACACCTTGATATCGAGTTCATGGTCGAGCATGGCATAGGCTATCTTTCGGCCGACGAACGTGGCCGCATGCCTATCGGCGAAATACCGGTAGACGCCATATTCAGCCCGATCCGCCGCGTCGCTTTCGACGTGGGGCGGGCGCGTGTGGGGCAGTTGACCGATTATGACCGCCTGACCCTGGAAATTTGGAGTGATGGGCGGATCGCCCCGATGGAGGCGCTCAAAGAGTCCGCTCGCATTCTGGTAACCCACCTGCGTTTGATCGCCGGTTTCGCCGTGGAGGAGGAAGTGGAACTGGTCGAAGAGGAGGTTGGATTGCCCCAGGAGGTTTACGAGATTCCCCTCGAACAGCTCAATCTGAGCGTGCGGGTGTTCAATGCCCTCAGACGTACTGGAATCACCAGCGTCGGCGAAGTGCTCGAAATGTTAGAGATGGGAGACGAAACGCTGCTGACCATCCGCAACTTTGGGCACAAGTCGCTGACCGAGTTGAATGAATGTCTCCGGAAACGTGGTTTCTTGGGGAAAGCTACACAAGAGAGTGGAGGTGCGTAAATGCGGCATCGCGTCGCCGGGAGAAAACTAAATCGTTCCAGCGGTCACCGCACAGCCTTGCGGCGTAATTTGGTGACGGCGCTGTTATGTCACGAGCGGATCGAGACGACCGAGGCCAAAGCAAAGGCGGTCCGAGGTCAGGCGGAGAAACTCATCACGTTAGCCAAGCGTGGGTTGGCATCCGAGCAGCAAGAGCCGAGCAAGGGCGTCCACGCCCGCCGCCTGGCAGCCGGACGGCTGAATCGCTGGTTGACTGATTCTGATGGCACACGGGTGGACGTGCTCAAAAAGTTGTTCGACGAGATCGCGCCGCGCTACGCGGATAGACCCGGCGGCTACACACGCATGTACAAGCTAGGCCCGCGCAAGGGTGACGCTGCCCCGATGGTTTTGTTGGAATTGGTCGAAGAGTAGAAGCAACGAGCGCGGACGATGCGGGTGCGGGCGGTCGTCGCTTACGATGGAACCGACTATGGTGGGTTTCAGCGTCAGACTAACGCTCCGACCGTGCAGGCGGCGTTGGAAGCGGCGTTGGCGCAGGTGACGCGGGAGGAAATTACCATCCTGGCAGCCGGGCGCACCGATTCCGGCGTACACGCAACCGGACAGGTCATTGCATGCGATACGGCCTGGCGGCACAGTCTGGTTGACCTGGAGCGGGCGCTGAACGCGGTCTTGCCGCCCGACGTTGCTGTGTTGGGGCTTGAGCGGGCCAGGCCGGATTTCCACCCCCGCTACGACGCTCGCAGCAGGCGCTATCGTTACACGCTTTACAACGCGCGGGTGCGCAACCCGCTAGAGCGGCGCTATAGTCTGCACGTGGCCGAAAAATTGGATCTGGCAGCGATGGGGCAGGCAGCCACAAGTTTGGTGGGCGAGCACGACTTTGCCACCTTTGGGCAGCCGCCGCAGGGCCAAGTCACTGTGCGGCGTGTGTTGGCGGCGGAGTGGGACGGGGAGCCGCCTCACCTGAGTTTCGAGATCGAAGCGAACGCTTTTCTTTACCGGATGGTGCGCAGTATCGTCGGCACGTTGCTCCTGGTGGGGCGCGGCAAGATGAGTGTGGATGAA
>CAYNVC010000329.1:0-3516 GCA_964400615.1 uncultured Anaerolineales bacterium
GAGGGATCGCCAAAGAGCGTGGCCGGGGCCGAGGTGGCGGCGTAGAGGCCAAAAGTGAGCAGAAACAGGCCCAAAGGCAACAGACGGGAGAGACGAATTTTCATTCCGGGATCTCGATGGGGCCGCCGGTCGCCCGCAGTTTTTCTACAGAGACCGCCCCCCGGCGCAGCAACGCGGGCGGCCAGGTCGTGCAATCCAGGAGGGTGGAAGGAATACCGCCCGGACAGGGGCCGCCATCGAGGATCACGGCGATCCGTCCTTCCAACTGCTCCTTGACCTCCGCGGCGGTGATCGGGCTGGGCTGCCCCGATATGTTGGCGCTGGTGACAGCCAGCACGCCGCCTGCGTCCCGAATCAACTCGCGTGCCAGAGGTAAGCGGGGGACGCGCACGGCCACGGTGGGGCCGGGGCTGATGGCGGAAGACACGATTTCGGCTTTGGGCAGCACCAGAGTCAGGCCGCCGGGCCAAAAGCGAGAGATCAGGCGCTTGATCTGGCTCGTAAACTGGGGCGGGAGCGCTGCGACGCGGGTTAGCTCCTCGCTGTCGGAGAGCAAAAGAGGGATTGGCTTCTCCGCCGGGCGCTGCTTGGCTTTATAGAGGCGGGCTATGGCCTCCGTGTCCCACGGGAGCGCCGCCAGACCGTAGACTGTGTCGGTGGGGAAGGCGACCAGTTTTCCGGCCTGGAGCGTTTCGAGGGCCAGGCGCAGCGCGTTTGTGCCGCCGGCGGTCAGGACGACAGCGTGGGGGTTGGAGTTTGGCTTGGACAAGTCATTTTCCTCGCTAGATTATTTTCTTTCACAGTCGATCTGCACTTTAGCCACAGTGCAGGAACGAGCGGAGTCACCGTCGTCCGGCAGCGCGGGTTATCCCGTACAAACTCTTTCGTCACACGCCAGGTTATCTTTACCGAAAACTGCGACGAGCAACACCGCAACCGCACAAGATACGATTGCCATTGCAGTAATGGACACGCCCGGTATGATGACTCCATATGTGTTTCCAAGAATGTGAAAGAGCGTCACGGCCAACAAGCTACCTTTGGTGCTGTTCAGGAGCCAGGTATAGATAAAAGAATCGGCGACCGTACCGATGAACCAGGCAACAAGTGGATACTCGGACATCGGATTGCCGACCCAGAGAAAAAGGGGCAGATGCCACAAGCCCCACAAAACGCCTACTACCAACGTCGCCACGAAAGCGTCGTGACTCTTTTGCAATCGCGGCAGTGCAAATCCGCGCCACCCCACCTCCTCCCAGGGATTGGACACCAGGGCCATCACAAAAGCAGAAATGGCGACCGCAACCATGTTGTTGCCTGGCAGGCCCGGTATTGCCGTCAGTCCCAGCACTTGGGTCAGCACCTTCCCTGCTACCAGCAGCAGGGCAGGAACCAATATGGCAACCCCCAACCACAATGTGCCAATCCGCCACTGAAAAAGCGATTTAAGCAGAGAGTCAACACCTCTCTTGCCTGCAATTGCCCCGGTCACGATCACTGCCGCCAACGCAGGGCCTATGGCAGGGAGAATGAGCAATATCTGGAAAACAGGGCTACCGAACGGGGAAACACCGCGTGATCCGGCCACTATAGGAAACCAACCGAGCCACGAGATGGCAAAAGCTAGAACGTAAAACCAGGCAAGTGAGTGTTTTTTCATCGTAAAACCTCCCCCCGCTCGCCAGGTTCGAGAGTCTGATCCATTTGGGGATTTGGTCTGGACAAATTGTTCTTCTCGCTGTCTATTTTTGCCCCAGCACCTGGCGTAATTGCTCACTGTGAGATGTGACCGAGTACAGAGTAAAGTCATCTATAGCGTGATGCTGATTTTCACCTCTGTCATCGTCAGGCAAGGGTTCGAGGTTGGCAAAATCGAACAGAGGTAACGTTTTCGATACAAAATCCCCCATTGGCTCCATACCATGGGCGAATCTCTTGAGAATAGTTGCTATGGCTGCTGAACTGTTGTCTATCCCAATCCACCGTCTCTTCAACCGGGATGCTACAGCCAGCGTCGTCCCAGAGCCGGCGAAGCAATCGAGGATCAAGCTACCCTCGTCAGAAGAAGCCTCAATGATCCTGGCTAACAACGAGGACGGTTTTTCGGTCGGATAGCCTGTGACCTTTATCATTTGATTGTGGGCGTCTTTGACATCCATCCAGATGTCTTGCACCGGTATACCTTTGCTTTGATCTAAATAAACCTTGCGCCTGGGGTTACCACTGGGAGACCAATATATCTCTCCGCGAGCATCCAGTTCATCCAGTTTCTCAGGAGGATATTGCCAATGTTTGCCCGGTGGTGGTTCCATACCCCGCCAGGGTCGCCCGGTCGCTCCGTGCCTCGTTCCAGGAGCGTGAATAGGGACTTTTTTATATCGTCTACCTGTATCTGTCTCGACGTAAGAATATTCTTCCGCTGCTCGTTCTTCAGTCCAGGGGATATATGCCCGGTTCCAGATGGGATCATCCGATTTGCTATAGTAGAGGATGTGATCGGATACGTTGCCGAATTTTCTTCTGGTATAGTTCTTGGGGTTGCACTTTTTACGTGTGATCAGGTTTCTAAAATTCTGGCTGCCAAAGATTTGATCCATCACGATCTTGATGTGAAAAACCATGTTTTGGTCCAGGTGAACGTAGATCGATCCATCTGGGGCCATCAACTCGTGTAACAAGATCAGCCGCCGACGGAGAAACTCTACGTAATGAGCACCCACGAGCGTGTCGCTGTACGCATCCGTCTGCTGGCGTGACCGGTAAACTTTGTCGGTGGCAAATGGAGGGTCAATGTAGACCATCTTTACCTGACCGTGTACATCAGGCTCGCGCAATAATTTGGCGAGTATTGGCAGGTTGTCGCCAAAATAAAGCCGGTTTCTATCGGTTGTGCCACGCCAAATCTCGGTGACATCGCCGGGTAGTGTTGCCAGGACGTCGTCCGGCGCGAGTTGCCCCTGATAATCGAGGCTCGTCTCTATTGCGACGTTCGAGAAATCGTCGGCTGGCTCAGCTATGAGGACGTGGTTGTTCCACCTGGCCTTTTGAATCCCTGTAGCCATTTTACTTTTCGTCCTGCCTGACACCAAGCCATCCAGCGGTGATTCTTTCAGGCATCATGCGGAGAGTGACGACTCTGATCTTGCCAGGCCAGCTTGCTTCCAGGTCAGCATAGTCGCGCCACATAGAGCCGAGCAACAACCCCGGCCCATCGTTCAAAAATATCATACGTAGATTGATGCCATGCTCTCGCGCATAGGTCAACACCTCGTCGGCGCAGTTTTTATAGCCGCCTGTGCGGTCATCTTCTTGGGCGCCGCCCCGGTCTGAGTCGTAACGAGCAAGACCAACGGCCAGCACGTTATTTTCTCTGTCACGGATGATGAAATCTACAGGGCGACCGGGGTTAGGGTAGCTATCAAATATGTTCCCTAGTGATATGTCCTGCCCCGCTCGTCTGGGGCCGGATATGTATAGATCCGGGAAATGGGATTGGAACAAGTCAAAGAACTTTTC
>CAYNVC010000330.1:0-3493 GCA_964400615.1 uncultured Anaerolineales bacterium
TCCCGCGCCGCCCGCGACCGCTACCAGTTCGACCGCGCCCTCTACACCCTCAGCGGCAACCTCATCCTGAGCGACTTTTACGCCGTGCGTCTCTTTGCCCAAAAGATGAACGCCCGCCGCGACCTGATTCGCTTCCCGGAGCGGGCGGTGCAGGCCGGGCAGATCAACGCCCTGGGGCTGCTCGACGAAATCATGCACCTCGTCTTTCGACTCTACCGCGAGCAGCAGCAACCGGACGCCCTCCCGCAGGCCGTCGCCTGGTTGGAGCGGGAGATCGGGCCGGACGCGCTCCAGGCCGCCCTGCGCCGCTTTGGGGCCGAGTTCCCGCCCCTGGCCGTCTACCGGCGCGAGATGACGCTCGACGACTATCTGGCCGGTGAGACGGCGGGCACGCCCAACCCTCAAGTACTGCTGGAAGAGCTGCTCATGCTCTGGCTGACGAACGCCAACCCTGCCGCCGCCCCCTTCCGCGAACTGTTCGACGACACCGCGCTGGCGCATGAGAGCGATTACCGGCGCATCGTCGCCGGCCTGCGCGAGTTCTTCGAGACCCAGCCCCGCTTTGGCCCGCAGCGCCAAAACCTGGTGGACATGCTCCGCAGCCCGGCCATCGCCGTCCCGCACTCGCTCTCCGGCCAGTTGGAGTACATCCGCGAGCGGTGGGGCTACCTGCTGGGCGGCCACCTCTACCGCCTGCTCAGCAGCCTCGACCTGATTGCCGAGGAGCAAAAGGTGATTTTCTCCGGCCCCGGCCCCAGCCAGCCGCCCGATTTCAGCCTCCTGGGGGACGGGGCGGAGGCGGAGCGGTTCAGCCCGGATAAAGACTGGATGCCCAGCCTGGTGCTGCTCGCCAAGAACAGCTACGTCTGGCTCGACCAACTCTCCAAACAGTACCGCCGCCCCATCACGCGCCTCGACCACGTCCCCGACGAGGAGTTGGACACGCTGGCGCAGCGCGGTTTTAGCGGACTGTGGCTGATCGGCCTCTGGGAGCGCAGCCGCGCCTCGCAGCGCATCAAACAGATGTGCGGCAACCCGGAGGCGGTCGCCTCCGCCTACTCGCTCTTTGATTACCAGATTGCCGCCGACCTGGGCGGGCCGCCGGCCTACGAAAACCTCAAACGGCGGGCCTGGCAGCGCGGCATCCGGCTGGCGAGCGACATGGTTCCCAACCACGTCGGGATTGATGGGCGCTGGGTCATCGAGCACCCCGATTGGTTCATCGCGCTCGACCACAGCCCCTTCCCGGCCTACACCTTCGACGGGCCCGACCTCTCTGAGGATGAGCGGGTGGGCATCTACCTGGAAGACCACTATTACAGCCGCAGCGACGCGGCGGTCGTCTTTAAGCGGGTGGATAAGGCGAGCGGCGCGACGCGCTACATCTATCACGGCAACGACGGCACGAGCATGCCCTGGAACGACACGGCGCAGCTGAACTATCTCAACCCCCAGGTGCGCGAGGCGGTCATCCAGACGATTCTGCACGTCGCCCGCCAATTCCCCATCATCCGCTTCGACGCCGCCATGACGCTGACCAAAAAGCACTATCAGCGGCTCTGGTTCCCGCAGCCGGGCAGCGGCGGCGACATCCCCTCACGGGCGGAGCACGGCATGACCAAAGCCGAGTTCGACGCCGCAATGCCGCACGAGTTCTGGCGCGAGGTGGTGGATCGCGTGGCGCAGGAAGCGCCGGACACGCTCCTGCTGGCGGAGGCGTTTTGGCTGATGGAGGGGTATTTCGTCCGCACGCTCGGCATGCACCGCGTCTACAACAGTGCCTTTATGAACATGTTGCGCGACGAGGAGAACGCCAAATACCGCCGCGTCATCAAGGACACGCTCGAGTTCGACCCCCAAATCCTCAAGCGGTACGTCAATTTTATGAACAACCCCGACGAGCGCACTGCCGTTGACCAGTTCGGCAAGGGGGACAAGTACTTTGGCGTCTGCACCCTGCTGGCGACCATGCCGGGGCTGCCCATGTTCGGGCACGGGCAGGTGGAGGGGTTGACCGAAAAGTACGGTATGGAGTACCGCCGCGCCTATTGGGACGAACAGCCGGACGGCTATCTGGTCGAGCGGCACGCGCGGGAGATATTCCCGCTCCTGCGGCGGCGCTCGCTCTTTGCCGGCGTGGAGCACTTTGCGCTCTACGATTTCTACACTCCGGCGGGGACGGTGGACGAGAACGTCTTTGCCTACTCCAACCGCGCCGGGGAGGAGCGGGCGCTGGTCATTTACCACAACCGGTACGCCGAGACGCGGGGCTGGATACGCACCTCAGCCGCCTATGCGGTCAAGGAAGGGACGGAGAAGCGGCTGGTGCAGCAATCGCTCGGCGCGGGGCTGGGGCTGGCGGACGACGCGCAGACGTTCACCATCTTCCGCGACCAGGCCGGCGGGCTGGAATATATCCGCAACAACCGCGAGTTGTGGGAACAGGGGTTGTACGTCGAACTGGCGGCCTACAAGCGGCACGTCTTTCTCGATTTCCGCCCCGTGCGGGACGACGAGCGCGGGCAGTATGCCCAACTGGCCGCCTACCTGCACGGGCGCGGTGTCCCCTCGATTGCCGAGGCGCTGAAGGAGATATTTTTGCAGCCGCTTCAGGCCGCCTTCCGCGCTCTGGTGGACGAATGGGCGAATGGCGAATGGGCGAATGGCGAATGGACGGACGAGCGAATGGACGAGGTGGAGCGCAAGATGGTCGCCTTGCTGCGCGAGGTGCAGCGCGTCACCAACGGCAGCGGGGACGCGGCGGCACTCGCCCGAGAGCTGCGGGCCAAGCTAGAAACCGGGTTTTTTTCCAAAAACCCGGTTTCTCAAGAGTACCCCATCTTTTTGAGTTGGCTCTTTACGCACGCCCTGGGCAAAATGGTGGACGCGGAGGATTACGCCGCCCTCAGCCGCAGTTGGCTGGACGAGTGGCAACTGGGGCGCATCGTCGCTGCCGCCCTGCGCGAGAGCGGCCTGGACGAGGGAGCGGCCCAGGAGGCGGTGCTGCTGCTCAAGATACTCGTCAGTCACCAGGATTGGCACGCGGAGGAGCGGGCAGGGCGCGTGCTGGAATCGTGGCTGCGGGATAGCGAGGTGCAGCGCTTTTTGCGGGTGAACCGTCACCGGGGCGTCCTGTGGTTCAACAAGGAGGCGTTCGAGCGATTGCTGCGCTGGATGCGGGCGACGGCGGCGCTCACGCTCGCGGACGAAGAGGAGCGCGAGCGGCTCGACCGGATGGTGCGGGAGTTGGAACGGGCGGCGGAGGAATCCGGGTATCAGGTGGAAAAGCTGGTAGAGAACGTCGTCACGTAGGGCATTGGTAAATTGCGCTACGTTCCGCAGACGCGAAAAACGAACGGCCTGGACAAATGTCCAGGCCGTTTGTGCAATCTCACCTGTTCCTCATCACCACTGGCAGGTAGACCGCCTGCCAGTTGACCCGCACGGTGGCCGTGCGGGTGATGGTCGCCTGACCGGGCATGGCGATGACGAC
>CAYNVC010000331.1:0-3479 GCA_964400615.1 uncultured Anaerolineales bacterium
GAGTTGGCCGAGGCGCAAAAGCGCACCGAACAGCGGGTCGAAGAACTGGCCGAGGCGCAAAAGCGCACCGAAGAAGTGGTTCGCCAGTTGTTGGAATTCCAGGCCCGCACGGAGAAAACACTGGCAAGGCTCGAAAGCCGTCAGAATGAAATGTTGGGGGAGCAATTAGAGCGCCGCTACCGCGATAGGGCCTACTCCTACTTTGGCCGTATCTTGCGTAAAGCACAAGCGGTCTCTTTACGAGACCTGGAATCTGTGCTGGAAGAACATCTCTCTGCGGACGAGATGGAAGACTTGCTTCTCCTGGATGTGTTGGTGCGCGGCCATCCGCGTCGTCAACCGGACGCACCGGAGGTGTTGCTGGCGATTGAGGTCTCGTCCGTGGTGGATCGCAACGACGTGAAACGGGCGCAACGACGGGCGGCGCTCTTGCGCAAGGCCGGCTATCAGGTCGTCCCTACAGTGGCCGGTGACCAAGTGACCCAGGGAGGCGAGGAGCAGGCCCGCGCCGGGTCTGTCCTTTTGGTGCAGGACGGGCGCAGACAGTTCTGGGAAGAGGCCCTGGCTTGTGCATTGTCCTGATGGCCTGAGCGACGAACTGTGAGTGTCCTCTCGACCTGCTATCCGAAAAAGGGTAGCAGGTTTTGTTTAGCTGCTTTGTCGCCGCTGGGTGACTCGTGTGACGTTGTATCTTGTTGAGGAGCCGTGAATGTCAAATCACCTGGTGAACGAAACCAGCCCTTATTTGCTCCAGCACGCTGAAAATCCGGTGGACTGGTTCCCCTGGGGCGAGGAAGCGCTGCAAAAAGCGCGGATTGAGGACAGGCCAATCTTTCTCAGCATTGGCTACTCTGCCTGTCACTGGTGCCACGTGATGGCACACGAATCGTTCGAGGACGAGCGCGTGGCGGCGATCTTGAACAAGTACTTTGTCAGCATCAAGGTTGACCGGGAGGAACGGCCCGACCTGGACCGCATCTACATGAGCGCGGTGCAGGCGCTCACCGGCAGCGGCGGCTGGCCCATGTCGGTTTTTCTGACGCCTGACGGGGAACCGTTCTACGGCGGCACCTACTTTCCTCCTCGGTCGCGCTATGGAATGCCGGCCTTCGCCGATGTGCTGCTGGCCGTGGCCGATGCCTGGCGGAACAGGCGCGAGGAACTCGTCGCCGGGGGGCGGCAGTTGGTGGACGCGGTTGCGCGGCAAATGACGGTGGGTGACAAACCTCAAGCGTCAGATGTCAAACGGGAGACGCTGGAGACCGCTTTCGAGAACATCAGCCGTGCTTTCGACCAGGTGCGCGGCGGGTGGGGGGACGCGCCCAAGTTCCCCCAGCCGATGGCGCTCGAGTTCTTGCTCCGCTATCACCACGCCACGGGCGAACCTCGCGCCCTGGAGATGGTCACGCGGACGCTGGAGGCGATGGCCCGTGGGGGCATGTACGATCAAATTGGCGGCGGGTTCCACCGCTACTCGGTGGACGATCATTGGTTGGTTCCTCATTTTGAAAAGATGCTCTACGACAACGCCCAACTGTCCCGCGTCTATCTGCACGGCTGGCAGGTGAGCGGTGTCCCGCTCTACCGCGCCGTTGCCGAGAGGGCAAGTTTTTTCTCTGGACGGTGGCCGAGATTCGGGCCGTGCTGGGCGGCGAGGCGGAGCGGTTCAACCTTGCCTACGGGGTGACGGAGGAAGGCAATTTCGAGGGCCGGAATATCCTCGAGTTTGTGGGCGGGGTGGGGGAGCGGGATGCTCTGGGTGAGGCCAGGCGGCGGCTGTTCGAGGCCCGCGAGCGGCGTATCCACCCTGGGCGCGACGACAAGGTGCTGACCTCGGGGAACGGGGTGATGTTGGCTGCGGTTGCCGAGGCCGCGCGGGTGCTGGGGCGCGACGATTACCGCCTGGTCGCCGGGCGCAACGCCGACTTTTTGTTGAGCGCGTTGCGGACCGAGTCGGGCCGCCTCCACCACACTTACAAGTCAGGTGCGGCCAGGGTCAACGGTTACCTGGAGGATTACACCCATCTCATTGCAGGGTTGTTGGAGCTGTACCAGACCACCTTCGACCCGCGCTGGTACACCGCTGCCCACGGATTGGCCGAGGTGATGATAGAGCACTTTGGCGCACCTGGGGGCGGCTTTTTCGATACCGGCGACGATCACGAGGCGCTGATCGTACGTCCCCGCGAGTTACAGGATAATGCCGTGCCCTCCGGTAACGGGATGGCGGCCGCCGTGCTGTTGCGATTGGCAGGATTGGCCGTCGAACCACGCTACCAAGAGTTGGCGCGGGCAACTTTGGGGCCGATGCAGCCGTTGCTGGCGCGTCACCCGCTGGGATTCGGCCAGTGGTTGAGCGCACAAAGCTACCTCCTGGCACATCCCCGCGAGATTGGTATCGTGGGTGCGCCAGACGCGCCAGATACTCGTGCCTTGTTGGAGGTCTGTTCCGGCTACCGGCCCCATCAAGTGCTGGCGGTGGGTGTATCTGGGGCGCTTCCCCTGCTGCAAGGTCGGGAGCGGATTGGGGGACAGGCCACTGCTTATGTCTGCGTGGATTTCACCTGCCGCCCTGCGGTCACATCTCCTGCTGCGCTGGGGGACGATTTGCTGAACCGGGAAAAACGGGGTAACATGGGGTGGCCCTCACGGTGAGAGCTTTTTCTGGAGGAGCGTTTCATTATGCCTGATGTGAACCTCGAATATCCTGACAGCCTCAAAGTCGGAATTGCACAAATCGCGCCTGTCTGGCTGAACCGCGAGCAAACCCTCGCCAAAATTGTAAAATATGTGAACCGGGCTGCGGGTGAAGATTGCCGGCTAGTTGCATTCGGCGAGGCACTTTTGCCTGGGTATCCCTTTTGGATTGAGCGTACCGATGGCGCCCGTTTCAATTCGCGTGTCCAGAAGGACATTCACGCCCACTATATGAACCAGGCCGTACAGATCGAGGCTGGACATTTGCAACCGCTCTGCCAGGTTGCTTCACAGCATAAAATTGCCGTGTTCGTTGGTTGCGTCGAGCGTGCCCCGGACCGAGGCGGTCATAGTCTGTACTGTTCACTTGTCTATATTGATCCTCATGGCGTTATACAATCGGTGCATCGGAAGCTCATGCCCACTTATGAAGAACGTCTAACTTGGGCGGCAGGCGACGGACACGGTTTACGCGTGCACCAATTGGGAAAATTTGTCGTTGGAGGCCTCAATTGCTGGGAGAATTGGATGCCGTTGGCGCGTGCCACGCTGTATGCCCTGGGCGAAGACCTGCATGTCGCGGCCTGGCCGGGCGGTATTCATAATACCTCAGACATAACCCGTTTTATGGCTAAAGAAGCGCGCTCATACGTACTTTCGGCTTCCGGGCTTATGCGGAAAGCAGACTTTTCTATGGAAACACCCCATTTGGAGATGATCCTCGCCAATAGTTCGGATTTTTTGGCGGACGGAGGCTCTTGTCTTGCTGGGCCGGATGGGGA
>CAYNVC010000332.1:0-3475 GCA_964400615.1 uncultured Anaerolineales bacterium
CACCAACTGTGCCCGCGCCGCGACGCTGGCCTCGTTGGCGTACCAGACCTGGTGCTGTCCCCCATCAGCGTCGGTGTAGGGGAACCAGGGTTCGGAGACGGCGCGGCCCCATCCGCTGGCGGTCTTCCATTGCGGGGTCGCTTTGTGGGCGGCGACGAGCGCCATCGCGCTCTCCCACGTCAGGCTGTTGACCGAGTCCTCTCCCCAATCGTACCCGTAAAAGTGAATCCCCACATAGACCTTGTGGGGTGGGGCGGCGGACGTGGCATAGTCCATCACCTGCTCCATCCACCACAGGGGAGCGATGGGGCCGGGCTTGCCCGCGCCCCAGTGGTAGGCGTAGGTCATAACGCGGAGACGGTCGGCCACAGCGCCGAGGCGTGCCCAATCCTGCGCCTGCGGCCCGTCCCAGGAACCGGGTTCGCCCGTCTTGGGATGCACGGTGACGGAGAGCAATTTGCCGTTGGCGTGCAGCGCGGCCGCCAATTCCTCGCCGAACAGGCTGAACTCGTCCCTGTCCGCCAGTCCGGCGAGCGATTCATAGTCCACGTCTATGCCGTCGTAATCGTAGGCCAGCACCTCGCTCACGATGGCGGCGACGTGGGCCGCGCGGCGGGCCGGGTCGTGGAGCACTGCGCTGACCGGGGCCGAGTCGAACCCGGCGCTGGCATACGAGTTGTTGATCAGCGGGATGACGAGTGTGTTCTGGGCGTGAGCTTGTTCCACCAGTGCGCTATCTCTGGCCCCGGCGTAGGGGACGATGGTTCCATCGCCTGTGGGGGCGAGTTGATACCAGACCGGCGAAAGCTCCTGGATGCGGGCGCGGTTACTTTCCCACGAGGCGCGGGCACGCTCGCTATCCCAGGATGAAGGCATCCAGGCAGCGACGCGGTTGAGAGATGGCGGTGGGGTGTCCCGATTCAGATAGACCATCACCAAAGCCAGCAGGCTGACGAACAGAGCGACGTATACGAGTGCACGTTTGATCATTGTCCAGAGTATAGCATAACGCGGCAGGGCCGCAAATGAACGCTGGGCCGGGTGCAGAGGCAAAGTTCTAAACGGACGATTCCAAATTTGGAACCGCCGGCACGCGGCCAAGTTTTGACACAAGCGCCGTAAGCGGTTACAATGTAGGCTGGTACACGATTGCGGCCTGGCGGCGATTGAAATCGCCTCTAACGGGCTTTCAGCCGGTCGTCCACCTGCGTGGACTATGTGCCCGCCCGCACAGGTGCGGTTTTAACCGCTTGTCTGAGCAGTTACTATGGAGGATAGCTCACTGAACTCTGATTTGTTCGCTGGTCTGGTCGTCAAAGCGCAAAGCGGCTTTTTCACCGTTCACACCAAAGAGGGTGACTTTGTCTGCCGGGTGCGGGGGCGTCTCAAGCAGAAACGGCGCGATACCGACCTCCTGGCAGTCGGCGACCGGGTGCGCATCAGCCTGACCCAGGACGGTGGGGGGATGATAGAAGAAATCGCTGAGCGGGAGCGGGTGCTGGCGCGGCTCTCTCCTCCCTCCCACGGGCGCGGTTCCCGCCGCTGGGACCGCGCGGGCTATCTATCCGAACGGGAACAGGTCATCGTCGCCAACCCCGACCAGGCGATATTTGTCTTTTCCTGTGCCCAGCCTGCGCCCAGCCTGCGTATGCTGGACCGGCTGCTGGTGGGGGCCGAAATTCAAAACATCCCCGCCATCGTGTGCGCCAACAAAATTGACCTGGTCAAACAAAAAGAGGCACGGGCGCTCTTTGGCGTATATGGAGAGATTGGTTATCCCGTTCTCTACACGAGTGCCAGGGAGGGCAGGGGGATCAAAAAGCTTCGCCGGCAGCTCGAGGACAAGCTCTCGGTGTTGATGGGGCCTTCTGGGGTCGGCAAGACCAGTTTGCTCAACGCCATACAGCCCGGCCTGGGTTTACGGGTGCGGGAGGTGAGCCAGGCCACCACCAAGGGACGCCATACCACCGTCGTGCCTCACCTCGTCCCGTTGGAGGCGGGCGGCTGGGTGGCCGACACCCCAGGTATCCGCACCCTGGCGCTGTTCGACGTTGATCCAGAGGAGTTGGACGCCTATTTCCCCGACATTGCCCCATTGGTGGCTCACTGCCGCTTTTCCGATTGCACGCACACCGTCGAACCGGGCTGCGCGGTGAGGCAGGCGGTGGAAGAGGGGCGGGTTAACCGTCACCGGTACGAGAGTTACGTCCGGCTGCGGCAAGAGCACCAGAAATTGGCGGATATGTATTGGTGGGGGATTCAGTGATTCGAGGGAGGAGCGAATTCCGTCCCGCGCTGCACCAATATCTCTTGGCGCGGGTATGGTAGTGTGATATTTTCCCGTTCGCAGGCGGCGAGGATGCGTTGCTGCAACTCGCGGGCGATTCCCCATTGCTCTCCAGGGCGCGTCTTGACCATCACCCGCACCGTCACCGCCCAATCACCCAGGCTGACCGGCCCAAGCACCTGCGGTGGCTCTAGCAACTGTGGCTCGAATGCCCGATCACGGGCAAACTCGGCGGCGGCGTTTTCCAGGACGCGGATGACGCGGTTCAAATCCTCTTCGTAAGCCACGCCTACGTCCACCAACGCGCGTGACCAGTCTTTGGTCAAATTGGAGATGATGCGGGCTTCTCCGTTGGGGATGATGTGCAGATTCCCGTTTATATCGCGCACGCGGGTGGCCCGCAGTGTGATCTGTTCCACTGTGCCAGAGACCCCTCCGATCTGGATGACGTCCCCGACGGCGTACTGGTTTTCGATCAGGATGATGAATCCGCCGATCAAGTCCTGGAGCAGCGTCTGCGCCCCCAGGCCCACCGCCAGACCCGCCACACCTGCGCCTGCCAGCAGGGGAGCGACGTCCACCCCCCAGGTGCTGAGAAGAGTCAGCAGGGCCACGGTCACGATCAACACATTTGCCACCCAGTGCGCAATCTGGACGAGGGTGACTAATTGTTGCTCTCGTTCCTTGTCAAGCGCTTTCGTGGCCTGGACGATGCGGCAGATACGCCCGGCCAGGAGGTGCGCGGCGGCCAATCCCAGCGCCGCCAACGCGACGATGACCGCGCTCGAAAGCAAAAGTGATTCAAACGAGTCCATAGTTCATTGCTCTGGCGTAAATTTTTGCCGAACCTGGCCTGATTATAGGTTGCCTGGGAGTGTTGTCAAGCTGGGGGCATTGACGTAACGAGAAAACCGGCCAGCGAGGTAGCTGACCGGTTGTGGTGGGCGGTACAAGACTTGAACTTGTGACCTCCACGATGTCAACGTGGCGCTCTAGCCATCTGAGCTAACCGCCCAATGTGGGCAAATTATACCATCTTCGCCCCCATTTTGCAAGCGGCGACCGGCGTGAGAGTGCGCGTCATATTTCTGCGTGCCACGGAACGCGGCCATCCTGGCCGCATGCGGGCGGGAACGCCCGCGTTCCCAGGCGGAGCTTGCCAAGCGCAACTATTTTGTGGCCGGTGTG
>CAYNVC010000333.1:0-3473 GCA_964400615.1 uncultured Anaerolineales bacterium
TGGACCAGACCCAGGAGCAAATTGCCAGGATGAATTGGATGCTCGACCAGGTGGACGAGGCCAGCTTTCAACTTCACCCGGCAGAATCAATCGTGGCGATCTGCAAGGCCCGATATATGGAGCGGGAGGAGGAAGGGCCGGAGGGGCTGCTGTACCTCACCGACGAGCGATTGCTCTTTGAACAAAAGGAGCAAATCGCCACCAAAAAAGTGCTCTTTATCACCACCGAAAAAGAGACGGTGCAGGAATTCATCTTTGGCGTCCCGATCGGGCAGATAGAAGAGGTCCAGGCCAGAGACAAGCGAAAACTGCTCAAGCGTAAAGAGATGCTGGAGCTGGCCTTTGCCCCAGAGGCCGACCTGAGCGGGGCCACACTGCGCCTGCTCGACGCCAAAAACGAGGACTGGGACAGGCTGATTGGGCGGGTCAAATCCGGCGAAATTGACAAGGAGCGGACGCAACCCCGGGACGAGGCGGAAGAGGAAGCACTCCGCACCGCGCCCACCAAGTGCCCCACCTGCGGCGCGACGCTCGACGTCGAAATCGTGCGCGGGATGAAAGAGATCACCTGCGAGTACTGCGGGACTGTGATCCGGTTATAAGTCTGCAAATTTGCAGGGGGCCAGGTGGGCGGTGTCGTAGATCAGGTTCGGCATACAATCGAGACACACGACCTGCTCGCGCCCGGCGACGTGGTCGTCGTCGGCGTCTCGGGGGGGCCGGACTCGGTTTGCCTGCTTCACCTGTTGCTGCGACTGCGGGAGGAATACGACCTGCGGCTCCACGTGGCGCACCTGCACCACGGCGCACGCGGGGCCGAAGCGGACGCGGACGCCGAGTTCGTGGCCGCGCTCGCCGCCGGGTGGGGACTGCCGGTCACGGTCGAGCGGCGAGACGTTCCGGCGCTGGCGCGGAAACACAAGATGGCATTCGAGGAAACGGCCCGCCGCGTGCGCTACGCCTTTCTGGCCCGCGTGGCCGAGGAAAACGAGGCGCTCAAAATCGCGGTGGGGCACAACGGGGACGATCAGGCCGAGACTGTGCTGATGCACTTTTTACGCGGATCAGGCCCGGCGGGGTTGCGCGGTATGCTGCCCAGCACGCCGGTCGGCGATTACCGGATGCTCGAACCGTTCGTCCGGTCCCCAATCCCTGATTCTCTCACGATCATCCGGCCCCTGCTCGAGATTCCGCGTGCCGCTATCGAAGCCTACTGCGCCGCGCAGGGGTTAGAGACGCGCCACGACCGCTCGAATCTGGATACAACTTACTTTCGCAACCGGCTGCGGCACGAGTTACTGCCGCTATTGGCAAGTTATAACCCCAACATCAGCGCCCGGCTGCGCCACACTGCCAGCGTCGTCGCCGCCGATTACGAGCTGTTGGCCCAACTGCGCGATCAAGCCTGGGCGGAAACGGTGCGCCAGGAACGGGAGGACGCCATCATCCTGGAGCGGAGCGCCTGGCGAGCGCTGCCGGTAGCGTTGCAGCGTGCCACTCTGCGCCGGGCGGCTTACCAACTGCGCCACACCCTGCGCGACGTGGATTTCGTCCACGTGGAGCACGCCCGCCAGGTGGGACTGGGAGAAACCGGCGGGCAGGCCACGCTGCCGATGGGACTGACACTCGTCGTAAATTACGAGACGCTGACCGTGGGGGACGCAAATAGCGCCCCCACCCCACCCGACGAACCGCTGTTGTGGGGCGCTGAGCCGCTGCCGGTGCAGATTCCCGGCGCGACGCCGCTCCCACAATCACCGTGGCGGCTGCGGGCCGAGAGCCGGGTGGAATGGGACGAGGCCCAAATCGCGGCCAACGCCGATCCCTGGACGGCCCACCTGGACGCGGACACGCTGGGCGAACCGCTGACGCTGCGCCCACGCCGTAAGGGAGACCGCTTCCGACCCCAGGGGATGGGCGGGCACAGCGTCAAACTGAGCGCGTTCCTGATCAACCGCAAAATTCCCCGCGCCTGGCGCGATCACATTCCACTGCTCGTCGTGAACGACGAAATCGCCTGGGTGTGCGGGCAACGCATCGGAGCCGGGTTTGCCGTCGGCCCAGGGACGCGGCGCGTGGTACGGTTGAGGTTCGAACGCACATCCACATCGTAACGGAGGTAAATATGTTAAATGACAGCGGGTTGAGCGATAGAGCACGAGCGATTTTATTCTGGGTGACAATCACCCTGATAGCTATCGTCGCCATCACAGCAATCGTAACTATCCTGCGGGCGTGCAGCAGCGTCATCTCGCCGCCCCCACCACCGCTGACGGTCAAGCCCGACCAGGTAGATTTGTGCCCTGGCGAGCAGCAACAGCTCACCACCAGCAACGCGGGCCAGATCGTCTGGGAGACCAGCGGGGGCATGATCGGCGACGACGGTCTCTACACCGCCGGGGACGCCCCCGGAGACTATACGGTGACGGCCACAGACCCGGACACCGACCAAAAAGCAGAGGTCATCGTCCACGTCATCGCCTGCACCCCCACCCCCACACCGGAACCGACCGCGCTTCCGGCTCCAACCGCCACGGTGACGCCAGAAGCCACCTCTCCGACCACCGACCCGCAGGGCGACGTGGGCGCTTACGAGAACGGTTCGCCGGTCCCGGGAGCGCCGGCCGGAGTGGATATCAGCGGGGCCAGCATCGCCCCCGATATGCACGTCACGCTACAACCCACGGAGGGGATACCGGACGAGCTGGCCGGATGGGCCACCGATGGGGAGGCGCTGCTGTGGATCTCGCTCCACAGCCCCATCCCCGATCCGCCGCCGGTGTACATGAACTGGCTCTTTGCGCTGGATGTGGATGGGAACACCGGCACGGGCCGGCCGGCCGGCAGCCGGCGCATCAACCCCGACCTGGGGGATGAGGCCGTCATCGGCGTCAGCTACGACCCTGCCACCGCCGCCTACGATGCTTACTTTCTCGTCTGGGATACGGCACAGGGCAATTGGACCAGCGGGGCAGAGGGGTTGCGCTACCGCATCAGCGATTCGCGCACGCTGGTCGCCTTTGCCCTGCCCGTGGACGTGCTCACCCAATCGGTGGCGCAGTCCACCGGCGTGACGCTATCGCCGGAAGCCATCAAAGGCCGGGCGGCAGCGGATTCTTACGCCGGAGAACAACGGGTGATAGATTTCTATCCCGCGTTGCCATAGAACACGGATGGGCGGGATTCGCGGATCGAGTCTGGCGGGATTAGCGGATCGAGGGTCAGAACACGGATGGGCGGGATTAGCGGATCGAGTCTGACAGGATTCGCGGATCGAGGGTCAGAACACGGATAGGCGGGATTCGCGGATCGAGTCTGGCATAGAATCAGGACATTTGATTCTTTCACAATGATATGGTAAAATAAAAACAATACAACGCGGCCGCCATTGTTCCAGGGCTGTTCAATTCTAGCGCACCCGGCTGGACGCAGACAAACGCAGACGACGCAGATCAGGTGCAAGAGGAAAAACA
>CAYNVC010000334.1:0-3473 GCA_964400615.1 uncultured Anaerolineales bacterium
ACAGCGCCTCGCGGCTAGAGATCGCCGCACTCATCATCCTGGTGATAGGAGCAGCAACAACGCTCCTGTTGTTTTAACAGTGCGCCGAATCACACACCTCGAAGGAGCCAGAAATGACAATAGACGTTGGTCAAGTGATAGAAAACCGCTACCGGGTCGCCAAAATGCTGGGCCAGGGAGGAATGGGAGCGGTGTACCGCGCATGGGACACCCGCTTGGAGCGCCCCGTCGCGCTCAAGGAAATGATCCCCCAGGCCGGACTCGACGCCGCTATGCTGACCCAACTGCGCCAGCAGTTCAAACAAGAGGCCCAGATACTCGCCACGCTAGTCCACCCCAGCCTGGTGCGCGTCACCGACTATTTCTCCTGGGAAACCAACGAGTACCTGGTGATGGACTTTGTCGAAGGGGATAGTCTGGCGGACGTAATCGAGCGGAGCGGCCCGCAGCCAGAGTCCAAAGTGCTGGCGTGGGCCGGGCAACTGCTGGACGCGCTGAGCTACATCCACAGCCAGGGCGTGCTCCACCGCGACATCAAACCGCAGAACATCATCATCACGCCGGAAGGGCGGGCCGTGCTGGTGGATTTTGGACTGGTCAAGCTGTGGAACCCCAACGACCCGCAGACGCGGACGGTGATGCGCGGGGCCGGAACGCCAGAGTACGCCCCGCCGGAACAATACGACATGGGGATGGGACACACCGACCCGCGTTCGGACATCTACAGCCTGGGAGCGACGCTCTACCACGCCCTGACCGGTCAATCGCCGCCCACGGCCACGCAACGCATGTCCAGCCCGGCCTCGTTCGCCCCACCACGCCGCGCCAACGCCGAGATCAGTCCCGCCACCGAGGCGGTCGTGCTCAAATCGCTCGAGATGGCGATGGAGCGCCGCTACCAAAGCGCGGACGAGATGGCGCAGGCGCTGGGGGTCAAACCCCGCGTCGCCGCCGTCGCGCCACGCCGCGCAGCAGAGGAAAAGTGGGAAAAGACGGTGCGCCTGGAACCATCCCAGGAAAAGAAACGGAAAACCTGGCTGGGACTGGGCGGCGTAGGGCTGGCGGCAGCCGGGTTGCTGTGCCTGGCGCTGGCAGGAGGAACCGCCTTGCTGGGGCTGTACCTGGCAAACAAAGGTGAGACAGAGGCAACGCCACGGCCACCCACGCCAACATTCTCGCTCCCGGTCACACCGCGCCAACCCACCGCCGCCCCGCCCTCCACCACGTCCACCCCCCGCCCAATCAACACTCCCGCACCGCAACAAACCGGCAACATCCTGTTCCGGGACGATTTCAGCGATTCCGGTTCCGGCTGGGAAGTAGGAGACTATAGCGGCGGCAGCGTGGGCTACCGGAACGGGAGCTATTTTGTGCGCAGCCAAGAGAGCGGCAGTGTAATGTGGGGAGTCGCCAACCACTCTTTCAGCGACGTCATCGTCCAGGTAGACGCCACCCAGATAGCGGCCCCGGCCAACGACAACAACGCCTTTGGGATCAAGTGCCGCGAAAAGGACGGCAATGGGTACGGCTTTGTGATCAGCGGGGACGGCTATTACTCCATCCAAATCATCACGGACGGCGACTGGGAGCCCCTGGTGGATTGGAGCGCTTCGGACGCAATCCACACCGGGAACGACACCAACCACATCCGTGCCATCTGCGACGGCTCGTACCTGGCGCTTGCGGTCAACGGAAAACTGTTGGCCGAGACCCACGACGATACCTACAGCGCGGGAGACATCTCGCTGACGGCGACCACGTTCGAGGACGAACCGACCGAGATACATTACGACAACCTGGTCGTCATCCGGCCAACGAGCGCCCTGTTCCAGGACGATTTCAGCGCCAAGAGCAGCGGCTGGGAAATTGGCGATTACGACACCGGCAGCGTGGGGTACGAGGACGGCGCTTACGTGGTCGTCTCCCGCGAGAAAAAACAAATGATGTGGGGGCTGGCTAACCGCTCGTTCGATGACCTCGTCCTCGAAACAGACGCCACCCAAATCTCGGCCGGGCCGGAGGACAACAACGCCTACGGAGTGATGTGCCGCGTCCAACCCGACAACGAAGGCTACCTCCTGCGCATCAGCGGGGATGGCTATTACTCCATTCAAGTGAACATAGACGGCGAGTTCGAGACACTGGTGGACTGGGCCAAATCGGACGCCATCAACCAGGGAAATGCGACCAACCACATCCGCGCCGTCTGCGTCGGCAACCACCTGGCCCTGAGCGTCAACGGGACGCTGCTGGCAGAGACCGACGACGACACCTTTTCCGGCGGGGACATTGCCCTGACGGCGACCACGTTCGAGGACGAGCCAACCGAAATACACTATGACAACCTGGCGGTTTACGCGCCCTAAAGCCAGGACGCGGGGAGAGACGTCATGATCACGTGCCTCAAATGCGGCGCTCAGAACCGGCGCGAAGCTAAATTTTGCTCCTCCTGCGGAGCCGATCTCTCGCCGCTCGCACAACCGGCCCAACAGGCGAGCAAACCGGCGTCGAGAGCGAGAGCGGAAGCAGCTAAAACCAAACCCCTGTCCGGCAAAAGGCTGCCGCCGCTCCCGCCCGGCAGCGTCATCTCCGACCCACAGAACCCAAACCGGCGCTATGGAGTCGTGGCGGCGCGCGAACTGGCCCGTTCTATCTACTACGACGCGCTCGACCTGGCCTGCCCGGCCTGCGGAGCGCAACAACCACAGCCACCCCCGGATGGCCTGTGCCAACAATGCCAGGCCACCCTGCAACCCGTCCTGATCCACGAACGAAGCGCCCGCCCGAACAAACGGCTGGCCCAAACAGAGGTGGAGCAACTGCTCCGCCTCAGCACGGGCCACCCCAACATCCTGCCCCATCGCGCCATCGTCCAATACCAGGACAGCGTCTACACCGTGACGGAACATCCCGGCCGCTGGGGTGTGCTGGTGCGCGGCCGGCAACGACGCTCGCCGGACGAAGCGCTGGCCGGAACGGCCCAGATGGGGCGCACGCTCACCTATCTGCACAGCAACGGCTTTAGCTACTCCGAGGTCGGGGGGGTGAGCCTGGAAAGCCTCATCGTCACCGGGGGAGAGCACAGCCTCAAATTGGCCGACCTGAGCACCTGCTCCCCGTTGCAGCCCGGGGCCGACCAGGCGCTGCGAGCGCAGACCGACACCGCCGTCGCTTTTCTGGCGTCCCTGCTCTTTTACCTGGCTACGGGAAAAGAACTACAGCGCACAGAGATCGAGCTGGCCCCCGCCCCGTTGCAGCCATTCATCGAGCGGGCAATGCAGGGCCGGTACACCTCCATATCCGACCTGCTGACCGATTTTGCGCTCATGCCGCCCCCACCGCCGCCGGCCCGGCCCCTCAAACCCACCCACGGGCAGGCGACACATCCGGGCCAAAAACATCCCCGCAACGAGGACGCAGTGATCACGTTCACGTTCGACAAAGAGCAAGACGGGCGCACAGTGCCGGTCGGA
>CAYNVC010000335.1:0-3440 GCA_964400615.1 uncultured Anaerolineales bacterium
CTTTCTGGTCAGCCCCAGGCCGGGCCGCACCTGTCCTGGCGACAATCCCGCTTCCATTGCCCGTATCTCTTCCGGGATGTTCCGCTCCAACGTGCCGAAATACGTCCTCCTGCCATCCGGAAGGCGGTCGGTGTCGAACCGCTCCGCGTAAGGATCGTTGATGATGAACAAGAGCACCTCGATTTGGTTGTTGGGCGTGTCGGCCATTTGGAGGTACATCAATGGGTCTCTCGCGTCCCAGGCGTGGCGCAGCGATAGTTCCACGGTCAAAGTGCCGGCGGGACACTCGATCTTGAGCAGGGGGCGACCTTCACTATCGGCGAGCGTCTCGGGATCGATTCCAAAACGCCGGATGATTTCACGGGGAACCAGGCTGCGGTAGAGGCGCAGTTTCTCCTCGCGGGGGAGATTGTTGGCCTGTCCAATGGAGAACAATTGCGTATCTGGCAGAAATGCCGGCTGCCGTGTCATCTACGTCGTTCCTTCAGCGCCCGCTCGATGTCTCGCTGGGCATCTCGTTTGGCGATGGTTTGCCGTTTATCATATTTGCGTTTCCCCCGCGCCAGCGCAATCTCGACTTTGGCCCGTCCATCCTTCAGGTACAAGCGCGTTGGTATGATTGTGTATCCGCGCTCCTGGACGCGGGAGATGAATTTGTTGATCTCGCGCCGGTGGAGCAACAACTTGCGTGGCCGGCGTGGCTCGTGGCCGTACCGTCCCGACGGGTCGTAGGGGGCGATGTGGACGTTCATCAACCACAGCTCCCCGTTACGCACCTGCACGTACCCGTCGCTCAGGTTTACCCGCCCGGCGCGGATGGATTTGATCTCGGTTCCCATCAAGACCACCCCGGCCTCGCGGTGATCCTGGAGGATATAGTCCCGCCCGGCCTTGCGGTTGGTGGCGACAGTTTTGATACCCGCCATCACTCTCCCGTGAGCAGATATTCGACCGCGCGATCCAGCTGCGGGTCCTCGCCCGGCGACAGGCTGTCATCGTCCGGCCACGGAACCTCGATATCGGGAGTGATTCCCTTGCCGTGGATGGCCTTGTCGTTGGGGGTGAACCAGTGAGCAGACGTGACCCGCAGCTCGGAACCATCACTGAGAGTAAAGGGGCGCTGTACCGAGCCTTTGCCAAAGGTCAGTTCCCCAATCAGCACGGCCCGTTCGTGATCCTGCAACGCTCCGGCGACGATCTCTGACGCGCTGGCGCTGCCTCCGTTGACCAACACGACCAGCGGGATGTCTTCCCCAATGTCTCCGGGCCTGGCGTCAGCTCGATCCTCCCGGCCATTGCTCCACCGTTCAATGACGATCGTCCCATCGTCGAGGAACAAATCCGAGACCTCGATGGCTTGCTCCAGCCAGCCGCCGGGATTACCGCGCAGGTCGAACACGATGCCGACCGGGTCTTGGGCCAACAATTCCTCCAACCCGGCCCTCATCCGCTCGCTGGCCGGGGCGCTGAATTCGTTCAACCTGATGTAACCGACGCCGTCGTCGCGCATCTCTACTTTGGTGATGGGGATCTCGAGTTTGGCACGGGTGATTGTCACCTCGAACGGTTCCGCTTCCCCCTCCCGCTCGACGAGCAACACGACGTCGCTGTTGGCGGGGCCGCGAATCAGGCCAATGTCCTCGTAGAGCGTCTTGCCGATGACAGAGACGCCGTCCACTTCCAGGACCCGGTCGTTGGCTTGCAGTCCCGCCTTCTCGGCCGGCCCGTCCTCGAACACGCCGACGATTTTGACCTTGCCCTCGTCGTCCAGGTCAACGAACGCGCCGATGCCCTCGAACTCGCCGGTGGCGTCCTCTTGTATCACGGAGGCCACGTCCGGTTCGATAAATGCGGTGTGATCGTCGTCCAAAGTGCTCAGCATGCCGTGGATGGCGGCGTATGTCACCTGCTGCATATCTGGCAGATCGCCGTAAAAGTTTTGCTGCACCAGGTCCCAGACCTCCCAAAAGACCTGGAATGTTTTTTCATCCTCGCTTTGGGGCGTGGGAATCGGCACCGGCGTTGGGGCTGGGGCTGGGGTGGGGGGGGGCTGGACGGTGGCCGACGGCGTTGGTGTGGGGGCAGCAGCCGACAGGCCGGGAATGGTGCCGTTGCCGGTCAACACGTAGGATGTGCCAAACCCGACCGCGAACGAGGTGGCCGAAAAAACGACGACGATTGTACTCACAAACACAAATTTAATCACGCTGCGTAAAATGCTATTGTCCATTATCAACTCCGTTAATGAGATTCCAAATCCATCACGGCTTGCTCGAGCTGCGAATCTTGTTCCTCCGCATCGTGGGCGACGTAGAGATCGGGCGTCAATCCAACGCCGTTGATCTTGCGCCGGTTGGGGGTCAGCCAGAGCGCCGAGGTGACGTGCAGGGATGAGCCATCCGAGATTGTATAGATTAACTGAACCACGCCCTTGCCAAAAGTAGGTTCGCCGACTAGACGGGCGCGGTTGTGATCCTGTAGCGCCCCGGCGACGATTTCAGCCGCGCTGGCCGTCCCTCCGTTGACCAGCACCACCAGGGGGGCATCTACGGCGCAGCCGTTGGGCTGGACGCTAAAAGTGCGCTCCCCGGATCGGCTCGTCTCGTACAGCACCACCCCCTGGCTCAGAAACTGGCTGGCGGTTGCCACTGCGGGAGTGATCAGTCCCCCAGAGTTGTCGCGCAGGTCCAGCACCAGTCCGGTCACGCCCACCATCTGCAATTCCTGGATGGCGTCTGTCACCTCGTCGGCTGTGCGTTCGGTGAAGGAGCGGATGCGAATGTAACCAACGTCGTCCGCCTGGTCGAGCACGCGCCACGTGACGGATGGAACCTGAATCTCTTGCCGCGTGATGGTGAGATCGAACGGCGGGGCGGGGGGGCGAGAGAGCGTGATCGTCACCGGCGTGCCCACCTCGCCGTGGAGATAGGCTCCCACGTTATCCGTGGTCGTCTGGGAAGTGACCGGCTCACCGTCCAGCGCCAGCAAAACGTCTCCCGCGTTGACCCCTGCCCGCTCGGCGGGGGAATCGGGGTAGGGGGAGAGGGTTATCTGCCCCTCCGTGTTGCGCCACAGCGTCACCCCGATGCCGCCGAAGGAACCGCGCAGCCTGTCCTCTTCCAACTCGTGCGGCTGCGGTTCGACAAAGACGGTGTACGGGTCATCGAGCAGCGCCAGGGCATAGTGGATAGCGCCGTAGGTGCGCTCCTGTGGTGAGGGCATGTCGCCGTAAAAGTATTTTTCCACCAGGTCCCAGGATTCCCAGAATACCCCCAGTGGATTAGAACGTTTGTTCTGGACGCCGCTCCACGCCCGTTGGGCTACGAATCCCGCCGCAAAGGCCAGAACGAGACAGAGAAGAGTGGCGCAAAGTAACCAGCGAGTAAATTTACTTGACATAATAAAATCTGGACACAAACCATTCTGTTCGACGGCATTTT
>CAYNVC010000336.1:0-3400 GCA_964400615.1 uncultured Anaerolineales bacterium
TTAGCAACTTGCGCTACATCCGTAGGGCAGGTTGGCAACTCGCCACAACGCAAGTCTCCAATCATCAACCTCACAGATTGACAAATCCCACATTTTGACCATAATTATAGTTATGATGTCACCAGGTCAGCGCTTTGAGTTAATCTATGCTCCAACAGTCAAGCAACATCTGAGGGCAATTGATCGCAAGTATTACTCGTTGATTCGTAACACGCTCGAAACACAATTGTGGTTTGAGCCAGATGTAGAGACGAGAAACCAAAAGCCCTTGAAGCGTTCTGTCACGTTTGAAGCAGATTGGGAGCTGCGCTTTGGGCCTGGCAACCAATTTCGGGTATTTTACGAGGTGGATCGGGGGCAAGGTAAGGTGTACATTCTGGCAATCGGCGTAAAGCGCGGGAATCGGTTGTTTGTCGGCTGGGAGGAGATACAGTTATGAGAATAGCGTCAGTTGCAGATGTCAAAGCTCAGTTGAGTGCCCATATGAGAGCGTGCAAGGAGGGGCCGGTGATCATCACACGCAACGGCAAACCGGCGGCGGTGTTACTTGCAGTGGATGACGAAGACGAGTTGGATCGTCTGGTGTTGGCTTACACGCCGAGATTCCGTGCTATTCTGGATGCAGCCAGGCAGCGGATTAGAGAGACGGGCGGTATTGGACACGATGATTTCTGGCACCAGGTCGAAGAAGTAGAGCAAATAGCCCAACAACCAACCCAGGCTTGAGTATTTGCCTGAACCACTGGGGTAATCCCGCCACAACGCAAGTTAACAACTTGCGCTACAGTCAGGATTGAGATGGACAACTATACCATTTTAGAGTGCCCCAACTGCGGCGGCAGCGATTTCATCGAGATCGGGCCGCACAAGCAGCGCTGCGCCTATTGCGGGACGGTCGTGACGCTGCCGGCCGAGGCGGAGCGAGCCACGGTCGAATGCCCACATTGCGGGGCCGAGAACGAGCGCGACGCCGCTCTCTGTCACAACTGTGGCCGGCCGCTCGCAGCCTGGCCGCAGTCCACACGCCAGGAGCGAGACCCCGCGCTCGTCAGCCTGCTCGTGACCGCCGCCACCACCTTTTTCGTCCCCGTGCCCGTCATTGGGCCGGTGGCGGGGCTGTACCTGGGGTACAAGGCGCTCAGAAAGGCACGCTCCGGCGGGCCGGGCAGCGAAAAGCTGGCTCAGGTCGCCATCGCCGCCGCCTGGGCGGCACTGTTGTTGCCGGTGTGTGCGCTCGCGATCAGTTCCGGTATGCACGCGGCACAATCCATCTACGAGTGGCTGCGCGTTCTGCTGCCCGGTTCCTGAACGGCAGAGGGAACCGGCAAATGAGCGCCATATCGCGTATCCCATCCCCCTCCGAGCAACGCATCGCCGTGCACGTGAGGCCAGAGGCGGAGCGAGCACTGCGCAACGGCCATCCCTGGCTGTTCGAGCGGGCGATCACCAGTCAAAGCCGCGCCGGTTTGCCCGGCGACCTGGCGGTTATCTTTGACCGCAAAAACCGCTTCCTGGCGGTAGGGCTGTACGATCCCCATTCGACGATCCGGGTGCGAGTCTTGCAGCACGGGAAACCGGCCACGATAAACCAGGATTTTTTCGCGTCCCGGCTGGCGACGGCGGCTCAACTGCGTGCTCCTCTGCTCGATGAACAGACTACCGGCTACCGGATCGTTCACGGCGGGAGCGACGGGCTGCCGGGGCTGGTCGTTGACCGGTACGAGCGGACGCTGGTGCTCAAAATCTATACCGCCGCCTGGTTCCCCCACCTGCGCGACCTGCTGCCCGCGCTGGCGGGCCTGCTCCCCGCCGAACGGGTGGTGCTGCGGCTGGGCCGGGCGGTGCGGGGGGTGGAACCGCTGCGCGACGGCACGCTCCTCTCCGGCCCGCCGCTCGATGGCCCGGTACTGTTCTGGGAGAACGGGTTGCGCTTCGAGGCCGACCCGGTTCACGGCCAAAAGACCGGCTTTTTTCTGGATCAGCGGGAGAATCGGGCACGGGTGGAAAAACTGGCCCAAGGCAAAACTGTGTTGAACATCTTTGCCTACACGGGCGGATTCTCGCTCTACGCGGCGCGGGGCGGGGCGTGGGAGGTCGTCAGCCTGGACGTGAGCGCACCCGCACTGGAGGCAGCGGTCCGCAATTTCGCGCTCAACCGGCAGCACCCGGCGGTGGCGGCGGCCTCTCACGAGACACTGACCGGCGATGCGTTCGCCGAGCTGGCGCGGCTGGGGAGGAACGGGCGGAGCTTTGACCTGGTGATCGTGGATCCGCCCGCCTTTGCCCGCAGAAAGGATCAGGTGGAGCGGGCACTGGCTTCGTATGCCCGACTGACCCGCTTGAGCCTGGGGGTGTTGCGCCCTGGGGGAACGCTGGTGCAGGCCTCTTGCTCGAGCCGGGTGAGCGCAGAGAGTTTCTTCGAGAGCGTCAACCGCGCCGCCTCCCAGGCGGGCCGCCCGCTGCGCGAGATCGAGCGCACCGGTCACCCGCTCGACCACCCGGTTGGATTTGCGGAGAGCGCGTATCTCAAATGTCTCTTTGCCGTTGTTTAGCGCTGGAATGGGATTCCGGCGCTACGCGGCCCGCCCGATTTCTCTTTTCAATCGAGGGGGCTGCGGACGGCGAGGGGGCCACGTTGGACGACGTGGGTGTAGATCATGGTGGTGCGGACGCTCTTGTGGCCGAGGAGTTCCTGGACGGCGTGGATATCGTAGCCGGACTCGAGGAGGTGGGTGGCGAAGGAGTGGCGAAAGGTGTGGCAGGTGACGCGCTTTTCGATTCCGGCCTGGCGGGCGGCCCGTTTGACGGCTTTTTGCAGGCCGTGTGGGTCGAGGTGGGGGCGGCGGAGTTGGCCGGTGCGCGGGTCGGAAGCGAGCGCAGGGGCGGGGAAGATGTATTGCCAGAGCCATTCCCGCCCGGCGTTGGGGTATTTGCGTTCCAGGGCAAAGGGGAGTTCGACTCTGCCATAGCCACGGGCGATGTCCTGGAGGTGTATTTGTTTGACGCGGCGCAGGTGCTCGTTTAGGGCAGGAACGACGGTACGGGGCAGGATGGTGAGGCGGTCTTTGCTGCCTTTGCCGTCACGGACGGTGATTTGGAAGCGGGTCAGGTCCAGGTCTTTGACGCGCAGGGAGAGGCACTCGTTCAACCGGAGGCCGCCGCCGTAGAGCAGTTGGGCGGCGAGGCGGTAGGTTCCGGTCAGGAATCCGAGCAGGCGGCGGGCTTCGGCGTGGGTCAGGACGACGGGCAGGCGGGCAGGTTTCTGGGAGCGGATGGGGTTGATGTTGCCCAGTTCGCGGTCGAGCACGTGGCGGTAGAGGAAGAGGAGGGCAAAGAATGCCTGGTTCTGGGTGGAGACGGCGACGTCCTGGTCCACGACCAGGTGGGTGAGGAAGGCCTC
>CAYNVC010000337.1:0-3400 GCA_964400615.1 uncultured Anaerolineales bacterium
CGAAGGCGGGGGCCTGGGTCCCGACTTCCAGGCCCATCTCTTGCTCCGGCATCCCCAGCACGCACATTATACTACAAAATTGGCCGAAATTTCGGCAGAGTTCGGAAAGTTTGCCACGCAGCATCATCCCAGGCGATAGCCGTGTCTCCGGAGGCACTCGATCTTGCCCCTTGTAGATCATTTTGGTACGGTGTCAGGTGGGTTGTTCCGTGGCGGAAGCAGGTGGAATGATGCCGGTGGCAGGGCGGCTGGAAGGACCAGCGTTGCAGGTGGTCGCTGTCGCCAAAAGAGCAAAGCAGTAAATAGCAAGTGTCAGGTTCGGGTATACACCGCATAATCACGACTAATCAAGCGCGGTATCGCTTCATTCGTGATAATGTGGGTCAACCTCTCTTGCGCAAGTCCCTTGTACTTCCTCGTCGCCGAAGCCTCCCTCGTTTTCCAGGCACTGGATGTACTCCTCTGCTTTGCGCTGAGCCTGGTCCAATGCGAACGCCGTATTCTCGCCCTCCATGATGGCATCGAATGCCTGGTAGAACCAGAAAAAGGTACGCTTGAGCCACGGCAGTTGTTCATACAGTGGAGGCTCCAGGTTGTCAATGTGTTTCAATGAGGCCAGATAGACGCGGGCGGTTTCCCCCCCTACCTGGGCGCGGAACTGGGCCGATTCAGCCAGGGAGCGGCGCGGCGGCAATCCCTCGACTGGCGAGAGTTGTTCGCTCAGAAACTTGAGCCATTCCCAGCATGCCCGAGGATATGGTGTGCTTTTGGAGATAAAGTAGCCCCGGCAGAAGGCGGCGGAGTTACCGGTTCCATTCTTGCTCCAGGGCAGAGAAGCAACGTGCTTATCCGGCTGCAACTCGGAGGAGAACAACTGGCTGCCGCCAAAGTCTATCCACATCGCGGCCCGGTCGGTTGTGACCAGAGTGCTGTATCTCGCCCGGTCGCCCAACCCCGATGCGCTCGCCACTGGAATGGGCTGCACGCCATACTTTAGGATCAGGTCGGCGTACCAGTGCACCGCCTCGACCACCTGCGAGTCGTCGAACCGGGGCTGCGGCGGCTGCACTGTGGTGTCTATCAGCTGCGCCCCGCGTTCCTCGACGAAGAACAAGAGGTCGTCAGGCTCGTACAGGGGCACAAAGCCGTATTGCTTTTCCTCTCCCTCTCCGTTAGTCAAAGCAATCGCTTTTTCCGAGAAACCGTCGAGGTTCCAGTCAAGGTGTGGATATTCCATTCCCGCCTGGTCGAAGAGAGATCGGTTATAGTAGACCACCTTGATACGGATGTCGGCCGGCAGACCCCACAGATCGCCTTGCCAGCGGAAGGCGTCGAGAGCCTGGGGGTAAAAGTCTTTCAGGGGAAAATCAGCATCGTTTTCCAAAAAGGGTTGCAGGTCGAGGAGGGAGCGGCGGAACCGCTCTTCGGCCACGTGGGGGAAGAGCCAGCTAAAGCAGTCGCCTGATTGGGCCATCTCTCTCACACCTGTTCCGGATTTGACCTCGACGGTGATGTCGGGGTGGATCTGGTGAAAGGCCTGGGCCAGTTCTCGATAGACATCCAGGTTGGTGGGGAGGGAGACGAAGGTGAGGGTTGTTCCGTCGTCTCCGGGTTGAGGTGTGGCGACGGCTACGGGTCGGGGTGTGACCACGGTCGATGCGGTCATTTCAAGTGCCTTCTGTTGTGCCTCTGCCAGGGCCTGTTCCACTCCTTTCTCCTCTTTGAGAACGCTGAGCACGGCGTCAAAGAGCACAAACGGCATATCCCACTCGAGCTCCGGCGTCCAGGCGTGATTCAGGGCATAGCGGTAGGCGGTGACCGTCTCTCCGTCCAGTTCGTCCCAGAAGCCTGTCTCCTCCGCCACAGAGCGGCGAGCGGGTATAGTTCTACCAAACTGGCGTGTTGCCTCTAGTCTCGTCAGGGCCTTGAGCCAAAGCCAGCTTTGCCGTGGATGGGCCGTGCCAGCGCTCATCCAATAACCAGCCACTGTAACTGGATTGAGATTGACTTTACCGGCAGGGAAGGGAACGACACCAAGATTGGTGTTTTCATTCTGATACTCCTGGTTGATCGCAAGGTCTGTCCACATAGCCACTTTTCCCTCGTCCCTCAGACGGCGCATTTCCTCAAGGTACGCACGAATATCGTCCGCTCGACAAGTTGGCACCACTCCATGCACCAACGTCAGGTCGGTGTACCATTGCAGGGCCTGGGCCACCTCATGAGCGGTCAAGTTCGGGACGGGCGGCTGAGCGGTATTGTCCACGAGCTTTGCGCCCTGCAGGCGAAGGAAAGTCAAAGTCTCCATTGCTACGTCGGCAAAGCCCCATTGGGTCACCTCGTCTCCCTGGCGTACTGTCAGGCGATTGGACATGTCCAGCATGTCTTTGAGTGTCCAGCCTGCCTGTGGATAGGACACGCCGGCCCGGTCGAAGAGATCTTTGTTGTAAAAGATAAGGTAGGCCTCGACGCCGGCCGGTAGTGCCCAGACGCCGTCATCCCACTGGAAACTCTCCAACGTGCCGGGGTAAAAGTCCTCGCTTTGAAAGCTTCTATCGGACTCAATGAATGGCCGCAAATCCATGATTGCGCCCGATCGGGTGTCGGCTGGCCTGAACCACTTGCTCACCACGTCCGCTGCCGAGGCCAGGCGGGCAATAGAGTCCTCAGGCCAGGGGGCGCTGAGGTCTATGCCCAATACATCTTCAGTCGAGACGATTCGTACATTGATGGTGGGATGAGCCTGGTGGAAGGATTGGGCCAATTCCTCGAATTCGCGCATTTCAGCATGATCACAGGCAAAGGTGATGGTTACTCCTTCGCCGCTGTCCTCTGTTGTGGGCTTTGTCTCGGTGGTGGGTATCGTTTGGGGCGAGCAGGCTGTCAGGATAGTCCCTAATACAAATGTTATCAGCAAGGCAAGGCCGTGGAAATCTTGTTTCACTGTCTTCTCCTTACGAATGAATGCTCGAGACGGTGGACTTGTAACCCGTGCCAGAATTCAATTACTGTATGCAAACTGAACTCTCCGAAACGTCAGGCAGGAGAGGGCTGCTATTTCTTCAGTAGCAGCCCTTCTCATGCCAGAGATCGTTCTTGAGGCATTTTTCGGCCAAACAAGTTCTCTCCGACGATCCGCTAGTAGAAACAGTGATCGCTGTAGTCCTCGCACATGCCGGTGTTCCAGCAGTGATAAGCATCGCAACACCAGCGGCAAGCCGTGTAGTTTGGTCCTCCGTGGCACTTCCAATAGCAGTAATACTCGGCGTGTACCGATGCGGGCCAGGCAAAGCTCACTAGTGCCAGCAGGAACGAAGCCGCCAGCATCACCGCCAGCACCCGCGCCATCACCTGGTGCATTTTATCACGCTGCGCCATTTTTGTCACCTCCTTATGCTTG
>CAYNVC010000338.1:0-3362 GCA_964400615.1 uncultured Anaerolineales bacterium
TTGCGGGGGGCATTTCGTCAATGCTAGAGTAGGATTGGCCGTTGAAGGTAATTTTCGACATTTGTTCCTCGCCGGTTCTTTTGTCAGACGACCGTCGCCGCTTTGTACTCGCCGAACACCTCACGCAGCGCGTCGCAGATCTCGCCCAGTGTGCTGTACGCCTCCACGCACTCTAAAATGACCGGCATCAGGTTTTCCTCACCCTGGGCCGTCTCCTTCAGGCGGGCCAGGAGTGTGCCGACCTGCGCGTTATCCCGCCGCTCGCGCAGGGCCGCCAGCCGGGCGGTTTGCTGCTCCCGCACCGCCGGATCCACCTGGAGGCGGCGCAGTGCGCTTTCTTCGGTGACGGCAAAGCGGTTGACCCCCACCACGATCCTTTCCTCCCGCTCGACCTCCTTTTGATATTGGTAGGCGCTCTCCTGTATCTCGCGCTGGATGTACCCTTGCTCGATGGCTGCCAGCGCCCCGCCCATCCCGTCAATCGCTGCGATGTACTCGCTGCCGCGCCGCTCGATCTCGTTGGTCAGGTGTTCGACGAAATAGCTGCCCGCCAGGGGGTCAACCGTGTCGGCCACGCCCGATTCGTGGGCGATGATTTGCTGGGTGCGCAATGCTATCTGCACCGATTCCTCGGTCGGCAGGGAGAGCGCCTCGTCGCGGGAGTTGGTGTGCAGCGATTGGGTGCCGCCCAGCACTGCCGCCAGCGCCTGCAACGTCACCCGCACCACGTTGTTGTTCGGCTGCTGGGCGGTGAGGGCGCTTCCGGCGGTCTGGGTGTGGAAGCGCATTTTCCAGGAACGGGGGTTCTGCGCCCCGAACCGCTCCCGCATTATCCGCGCCCACAGCCGCCGCGCGGCCCGGAACTTGGCCGCTTCCTCGAACAGGTTGTTGTGGGCGTTGAAGAAAAACGAGAGGCGCGGGGCGAAATCGTCCACGTCCAGCCCCGCGTCCACCGCCGCCTGCACGTAGGCGATGCCGTTCGCCAGGGTAAAAGCTACCTCTTGCACGGCGGTCGAGCCGGCCTCGCGGATGTGGTAGCCGGAGATGCTGATGGTGTTCCACCTGGGCAGGTGCGCCCCGCAGTAAGAAAAGGTGTCGGTGATGAGGCGCATCGAGGGGCGGGGCGGAAATATGTACGTGCCGCGAGCGACGTATTCTTTCAGGATGTCGTTCTGGATCGTGCCGCGCAGTTGGGCCGGTTCCACGCCCTGCTTTTTAGCCACCGCGACGTACATCGCCAGCAGCACCGCCGCCGGCGCATTGATGGTCATCGAGGTGGAGACCTTGTCCAGCGGGATGCCGGCGAAAAGCGTCTCCATATCCTCCAGCGACGAGATGGCGACGCCCACTTTGCCCACTTCTCCCTCGGCCAGGGGGTGATCCGAGTCGTAGCCGATCTGGGTGGGCAGGTCGAATGCCACCGAGAGGCCGGTCTGCCCCTGTTCCAGCAGGTATTTGTAGCGGCGGTTCGATTCCTCCGCCGAAGCATAGCCCGCGTACTGGCGCATTGTCCAAAAGCGGCCCCGGTACATCGTCGGCTGGACGCCCCGGGTGAAAGGGGGTTGGCCGGGAAAGCCCAGGTCGGCCAGATAGTCCAACTCTACGTCGGCGGGGGTGTAGAGCCGCTCCACCGGGATGCCGGAGAGGGTCTCGAACTGCTCGCGCTGCTCAGGGAAGCGGCGCAGTGTTTTTTCGAGTGTGGTCTGTTCCCACTCTCGTTTTTGTTCAGGTATGGTTGGCAATGTTCACCTCGCTCACTCGATCTCGACCAGCACCGCGTTCATCTCTACGTCGTCGCCGGGCGAGACGTGCACGGCCTCGACGACGCCGCTTTTGTGGGCGTGCAATTCGTTTTCCATCTTCATCGCTTCCAGCACGCAGACCACGTCCCCTTCCGAGACCTGGTCTCCCTCTTGGACCGCGACGCTGATGATTTTGCCGGGCATGATGGCGGTCACTGCTCCGGCGCCGGCGGAGGGGGCGGACGTGGCCGGCGCTGCTTTTTTCTCCACGCCGAGCCGCCGCGCCTGGAACGGGTAGGCGATGCCATCGAAAATGGCCTGTTGCCCGTCAAGCTCCACTGTGTGCGTTACTCCGTCCACCTGCACCGCGTCGCCGTCGAGCGTCACGGCGAACGGGCGGCCATCTACCAGCACGTGCTCCCCCGTGATCTCGACCTGGTACGTGGTATCCTCTAGCGTGATCTCGAATTGTTTGCTCACGGCAGCAATCCTCCCCAGCGGTTCGTCGTTGGCCGCCACGATACTTTCCACGGCGACGTTGTTTTGTAAGGCAATACTGCCTCGCGTGATTTTTTCTCGCTCTGAGCGGCGAGCAGCGCCCCGATGGCGGCCACGATTCCCTCTTTGCCGCCGTTGCCCTGCGCCCGTCGCTCCAGGAAGGGGCGGGCCACCTGGGGGAAGAGGGCGTAGGAGAGCACGTCCTCCTCGTCCTGGGCCAGGTCGCCGATTTCGGCCCGCGCCTGCGCCAGGCCGGGGGGGATCAGGTCTGCCGGGCGGCAGTCAATCGCTTCCTCGTCGCCGAGCACTTTTTGCTTGATGGCGGGGTCAATGGGGGCCGGCGGGTGGCCGTACATGCCCTTGACGTAATTCTTGACCTCCTGGGGAATCACCTTGTACCGCTCGCCCAGGATGACGTTGAGTGTGGCCTGGGTGCCGATGATCTGGCTGGAGGGTGTCACCAGGGGCGGGTAGCCCATCTCTGCCCGCACCCGTGGCACTTCGGCCAGCACTTCTTCGTATCTGTCCTCGGCTCCCTGCTCGCGCAGTTGGGAGACCAGGTTGGAGAGCATGCCGCCGGGGATCTGGTACTTGAGGACGCGCACGTCGGCGGCTTTCATACCGCTTTCGAACTGGGCGTACTTTTTGCGTACCTCGGCAAAGTAGGCGGCGATTTCGGCCAGCAGGTTGAGGTCGAGTCCGGTGTCCCGTTCGGTGCCCTCGAGCGTCGCCACGAGCGACTCGGTGGGCGGGTGGGAGGTCATTCCAGAAAGGGCCGAGATGGCGGTGTCCACGATGTCCACCCCGGCTTCGGCGGCTTTGAGCAGCGCCGCGCTCGCCATGCCGCTGGTGGAGTGGGAGTGCAGGTGTACCGGCAGCCCGATTTCGGCCTTGAGCCGCGTCACCAACTCGAAAGCGATGTAGGGGGTGATCAGTCCGGCCATGTCTTTGATGCAGATGGAATCGGCCCCCATGTCGCTCAGTTTCCGGCCCAGGTTGACGAAATAGTCCACGTCATAGGGCGGGCCGATGGTGTAGGACATGCTGGCCTGGACGTGGGCGCCTTCCCGTTTGACCACCTCCATAGACTTGCGCATGTTGCGCACGTCGTGGAGGGCGTCA
>CAYNVC010000339.1:0-3351 GCA_964400615.1 uncultured Anaerolineales bacterium
CAGGCGGCTGGACACAGACGACGCGGATCGCGTGTCAGAGGAGAAACAGCGTTTTCAGCGTTCGTCTGCGTCCTGTTTTTGTATGCCAGGCTGCTCGACCGGTGTTTCCTCTTGGTTTAGCGACTCGATTTGCTCCCGGTACGGCTCCAGCAGATGTAGCACAGCCTTGTTGCACACGACGGCCACGAGCGCCAGGGTGACGATGGCCCACAGCGCCGGCGCGAGCATGCTGATACCGGCCACGAGCGCCAGCAACAGCCCCAGTACGATGGTGAACACCGGTTGGGTGAGATAGATCAGCGCTCCATTGCGCAGGGCCGTTTTTAGCCGTTGATCCTCCTGCTCCAACAACATTGCCAGGGGGTACATCTGGTAGAGCAGCCACAGCCCCAGTAACATTGCAAAGAACACTTTGATCCCCAGCTTTATATTTTCGTCGAGCGCGAATGGTAGAAATTCCTGGCCGTAGAACCAGACGTTGCTGATCAGGACGGTTGTCACCAGCAGATTGATCAGCGCCAACCCCCACGATTTCCAAAAATAGCGCCGGAATCCTCCCCAATAGTCGCTCCAACTGACTGCTCTTTCGTTCGCCGCCATATTAGCCGCGTTCCACAGCCCGGCCAGGGCCGGCGGCAGCGTGACCACCGGGATCGCCAGCAGGGCGGTGACAATGTTCATCAGCATCAGGATGAACAACTCATCCCATGCTTCTTTGAGTGCTTGCCAGAATATGCGCAGGGCGTCTTTCATACTTTTCTCCGGGTTCGAGCTTCCAGGAGGCACGGGGCATCCATAAATGGTGACTTGAGCTTTGCCAGCGCCAGTTTGCGTGCCCGGCTCAGATGTCTGAGGTGGTGCTCGGCACGTTGCGCGGCTCCCCGGTCGGGGAAGCGCCATGCCGCTACGAGTGTGACCGGGCGACGGCCGGCCGTATAGCGTGCTCCCCGGCCTCTGTTGTGTTCAGCCACGCGCCGCGCCAGGTCGGTGGTGACGCCTGTGTAGAGCGTCCCGTCGGCGCAGCGGAGGAGGTAGAGAAACCAGGGGCTGGTTTTCACGCTGTGTGAATCCGCCTTCTGTTTACCAGTGTTCGTACCGCACCAGTTCTGATAACGGTTTGCGCTGCTTGGGCCGGGGTTGGTCGGCCGGGTATCCCAGCGGTGTGAAAGCTATCGGTTCCACCCCATCGGGCAACCCCAATACCTCCCGCGCGGCGAGCGGGTCGAACGCCGCGATCCAGCACGTCCCCAGCCCCAATTCGGCAGCGGCCAGAGTCAGGTGATCCACCGCGATTGCCACGTCTATATCGGTGTAACTCTTGCCGTCCCTGCGTCGCCAGCCCTGGGCCGGAACCCCGCAGGCGCAGATGACCAGCGGCGCTTGTGTGAACCACCCCCGGCCATAGATGCGCTGCAATTCTTGCTCCCGCCCTGCCGTGTGGATCACGATGATCTGAAGCGGCTGCTGGTTATTCGCGGTCGGCGCCAGACGTGCTGCCTCCAGTACCCGCAGCAGCTTTTCTTCCTCCACCGGATCGGGCTTGTACGCTCGCACGCTGTATCGTTTGGCTGCCAGTTCTGAAAATTTCACAATTTACCTCCTGGCCCAAGTATACCATGTTTTGGCTTTCTGGGAACGCGGGCGTCCCCGCCCGCATGCGGCCAAGATGACCGCGATCCACGGCACGCAAAAATATGACGGACACCCTCCTGATTCTACCTTGCGGATAGCGGATAATGGATGTACAATGTAATTTTTAGAGCGATGCCAAATTCAGTCAAATCAGGAGGAGACAAATAGTGAAAGCGAAAAACAGTTTACCACTGGTGGCCGTGGGCTTGCTTGTGCTGGCCGCGCTGGCCTGCAACACACCATCCACCGCCACCCCGCAAGTCGTTACCGCCACACCCGGCGAAGCTGCCGCAGGAACCAGCGCCACGGCGACTCTGGCCCCGCAGCCGCCCGCCGCCACAGACACCCCCGCCCCGGACGTATCCGGCCCCGGTGGCTGCACACTCAACTCCCGCTACGTCAGCGACGTGACGGTGGCGGACAACACCGAGTTCTCGCCCGGTGCTGCGTTCGTCAAGACCTGGCGGGTGCGCAATTCGGGAACCTGCACCTGGGAGGCGGGAACCAAGCTGGTCTTTATCTCGGATGCGCAGATGGGCGGGCCGGGTTCGGTTGACGTTCCGCCGGTTGCGCCGGGTTCGACCACCGACGTCAGCGTGAACCTGGTGGCCCCCTCCGCGCCGGGCACGTACAAGGGGAACTGGCAATTGCAGGCCCCCGACGGAACGCGCTTTGGGGCGGTGCTCTACGTCAAGATCGTGGTCCCCGCTCCGGCGACGAACACCCCGCAACCGACCGCAGCGCCGACCGCAGCGCCGACCGCCGCACCAACCGCAACACCTACCTCGGGACAGCCGTTCATCACTCTCGTTCCTTTGACTCCGATTATCACCCCGTTCCCCATCGTGGGGTTCAGCGTCGAGCTTTCCCCGGATAGCACCGGGCAGGTGGATAGCAGTGGGGATATTCATTCTCCACCCAACGCCGGCGACACCCCGAACAACAAGGGGCTGGAGGGGTTTCTCACCTTTGACCTGAGCACAATTCCCGATTCAGCCACGATCTCTGGTGCCAGTCTCAAATTTGTTTTCTGGGACACGCTGGGGGATCCTTTTGGCAACCTGGGATGCCTGCGCGTCTATCATCAGAACTATGGCGCTCTCGACGCCGCTGATTATACGCCGCCCCCGGTTTTGGATTCTATGGCCCGCTTTTGCTCGGAGGCTGACCTGAGCGATTCCGCTGCCCTGGCGCTGAATTCGGGCGGCATCAGTGCTTTGCAAAACTCGCTCGGCAGCGACAAATTCCAGATCCGCCTCCAGTTCAACGATCTCGAAACGAACGGAGACGGGGTCTCGGATTGCCTGCGCCCTACAGTGCACCTTGATATCACGTACCAACCCTGATGAGGCGAGAAACCGGGTTTTTTCCGAAAAATCAGGTTTCTTTCCCTGTGAGTGTACGGTGGAGAAACGGAGGTAAGACTGATGACGGGTTTGAACACTAGACACAGTCCCATTTTCGTAGCGTTGATATTCCTGTTGCTGGCCGTGTTGGCCTGCAACACACCATCCACCGCCACCCCGACCGCGTCCGAGGCGCTCCCCAGCGCCACCCCGGCCGGAGTGGCGGAGGAGGCCAACCCAACGGCGACGGAGCAGGCAGCGCCGACTGCCGCCCCCGTCGCCACAGACACCCCCGCCCCGGACGTATCCGGCCCCGGCGGCTGCACACTCAACTCCCGCTACGTCAGCGACGTGACGGTGGCGGACAACACCG
>CAYNVC010000340.1:0-3332 GCA_964400615.1 uncultured Anaerolineales bacterium
GTCCCGGTTTCCACGTAATCCTTCATCCCCTGGAGCGCTGCTCGATAAATTTTGTGCACGCGCCGGGTGAGGAATAACGTCCGGGCCAGCAGCGCCAGTGAACCATAGAACTCGTGCCGGCAAAGCACCTGGCTACCGCCGGAGGTAGCGGTGAAACGGAAACCGTGGATGGCATCCATCCCCGCCACTTTACCCTTCCAGGCCACGTAAGGGGAGGGACTGATCTCGACGACTGTGCCGACCCCGGTCACTTTGCCGAGCGGGAAACCAAACCTCACACCATAGCGCAACGCCGCTCCCAACGTCCAGGTGTTTTCAGTGAGCCACTCCACCTCGACCAGAGCCGGGAACCAATTGAGCCATTTGTCGGTGTCGGCAAAGCAGGCCCACAGTATCTCCGGCGAGGCGGCTATTTCAATGCTGTCCTCCACCACGGCCAGCGGTTTGCGCTTCTCGTCCATTGCCCTCCCTTTGAGTGACAGGCCATCGGTCGCGCAACCTGTTCGATAACATTGTACCTTAAATCCCCCTCCTTGCCAAATTGCCAGTGCCGCCCGGCGTTTCACGTTTCACCCGTTTGTGGTACAATACCCGCCATTCAGACACAAAGGAGGTTGTCATGCGCAAATTTGCGTTGCTATGGATTATCCTGCTGCTGACGCTGGCGGCAGGTTGCAGCAATGGGGCAGCCAGCCCAACACCGTTGCCCTCGCCTACACCCACGATTGCCGCCCCTGCCACCGCCAGCGCTCAAGACGCGCCTACCGTCGCACCTTCCGGCCCGGCGACTTGCATAGTATCGCCGCTCGAGTTTCCCGTTAACCCCCACATCCCGGAGGTGACGGAGGCAGACCACATCGAAGGGCCAGCCGGCGCTCCCATTGCCTTTATCGAATACGCCGACTTTCAGTGACCGGGCTGCGCGGGGATGCACACCCTGCGAACGTATCTGGAAGATACGTACGGCGACGATTTTCAAATGGTATACCGCCACTTTACATTGAGCTTTCACGACAAAGCGCTCGTCACCGCCGAAGCGACGGAAGCCGCCGCTGCCCAGGGCAAATTCTGGGAAATGCACGATATGATCTATGAGCGCCAACAAGAGTGGCATCAATTCACCCCGGAGCAGATGAAGGACGAACTGATCAAGTACGCGGAAGAGTTGGGGCTGGATACGGAACAATTTACCAACGACCTGGACAACCACACTTACCTGGACAGGATCAAAGCCGAAACCCAGGATGCTATGGACGCCGCTCTCAGCGGCACACCCAGCTACATCATCAACGGCGTGGTCTATCCCACCCAACAACTGAAATTGAACCCGGCCCTGATTGAAAACTTTATCCAGTTGGTGACAAATCCACCGACGCAATACACCGCTGTCCCGCCCCAGGTAGTTGACCCTGAAAAGGATTACATCGCCACATTTCGCACCAGCAAGGGGGATTTCTCCGTCGAACTATTTGCCGCCCTGGCCCCCGTCAACGTCAACAGCTTTGTTTTCCTGGCCCAGGATGGTTGGTACGACGGACAGACGTTCTTTTACGTTGACCCCCGGTTCGTGGCCCAAAGTGGCGACCCCACCAACAATGGTTTTAGCCTGGCTTTCACCGGTTACACCTGCGGCGACGAAGTTACCCCCGACCTGACGTTCGACGAGGCTGGTATGCTGGCCCTATACACCACACAGCCGAACGGCAACAACGGCCAGATATTTATCACCTACGCGCCCTTGCCTGACCTGAACGGCAAGTTCACCATCATCGGCAGAATCATTGATGGCATGGACGTGGCCCTGAGCCTCACGGCGACCCAACCGGGGCCAAATCAGCCGGAGCCGGACGTCATCGAGACAGTTTTGATCAAAGAACAATAGTCGCCGATGGCGGGTGAGAAACCGATCCCGGAAAAAATATCGGGGAAATAACGAAAAATGCGTTCCAATACACTCTGGCTCATCCTTGCCATCGCCAGCCTGACCGTCTCTGTGTTGACCTGCGGCGGGGGGGCGCTGGTGTTGGCGCTGTCCGTGGTTGGCGGCGCATCACAGGGCGTGACCAGCGTGCTCCCGCTGGCGGGTGTACTGGTGTTGAGCGTGGGCCTGGGTGTTCTGCTGACGGTACACGGCTGGGCCGGTTGGCGCGGCCGGCCCTCACGCCCGTTCAACCCCGCCCACCCTTGGCTGCCGTGGCTCCTGCCGCCGCTGCTCGTCGGAGCGGGATACCTGGTTGTCACACTGCACGCGGCCACGGCTATACTTTTGCCACCCATTCACGTTTTGACCATGACACTCTGGCCGCTGGCGATACTCTGGCTGGTCGGGTGGGCGCTGCGGGGAAAGGCCGGGTCCTGGCGCGAGGTGACCGCCTCACTCGCCGGCGCAAGCTCGGTTGGCTTTGGGGCTGCCTTTGTCGCCGAGGTGTTCGTCGTCCTGGTGCTCGTCACGGCGGCGACCGTCGGCGTGCTGCTGCTGCCCGGTGGGCCGGAGCGAGTGTCCGCGCTGGCGCGAGAACTGCCGGGAATAGCCGAACGGCAAGACATCACTGCCCTGCTCAAGCTGCTGCTCTCGCCCGCTTTTGCTCTCTCGCTCCTGTTGACCTTCTCCGTCCCTGTCCCCCTGATCGAAGAAACGTTCAAGACGTTGATCGCCGGGCTGGCGGGCCGCTGGGTGCGACCCTCTCCGGCGCGTGCCTTCCTGTGGGGCGTGGCGGGAGGAGCGGGGTTTGCGTTGGTGGAAAACCTGCTTGGCGGCTCTATGAGCGGCACGGAAGAGTGGGCCATCGGAGCCGTATCGCGCATGGGCGCGACGGCGATGCACTGCTTCACCGGCGGGTTGGTCGGTTGGGGATGGGGGCAGCTCTGGGCCACGCGCAGACCGTGGCGGCTCCTGGGAAGCTACATAGTCGCCGTGCTCGTGCACGGGACGTGGAACGGTATCGCGGTAGGGATGGTGCTTGTGGGCATCAGCGCGTTGGCGTATGGGGAGAATGTGCTCTGGACGATACTCGCTGGCCTGGCGGTCGTGTTGCTCATGGGGACGCTGGGCCTGCTGACCGTGGTGTTCCTCGCCGCGCTGGCCGCCGGTGGGCGCACGTTGGCGAATCGGGAACCGCAGCCGGAACCGGAACCTCCCACCCCACTCGGAGATGTTCAATTCTAAACGGACGGTTCCAAATTTTAGGAATATCGCCCTGGCATACAAGAGTAGGACGCAGACGAACGCTGAAAACGCTGTTTTTTCCTCTTGCACCTGATCTGCGTCGTCTGCGTCTGTCTGCGTCCAGCAGCCGGGTGCGCTAGAATCGAACAGCCATGCCGTCCCACTC
>CAYNVC010000341.1:0-3312 GCA_964400615.1 uncultured Anaerolineales bacterium
TGACGGCCAGCGGCGCGCGTCTGGTCGCGCTCAACGACACCGCTCATCTTGGTGAATGATCGGCGGCCCCGGCGGGCCGGTGATCGAGACAGGAGATGGATTATGCCCAGGAAACGCGGAAATCGCTTTCGACTTTTGATCTACGAGCGGATGTGGCAGCGTTGGGCCTGGCCCTGCATCTTGATCACACTGGCCTCGGTTGCGCTGTGGTGGTTTGTGCCGCGCATCCCGATCATTTACCGTCCCTGGGGCGATCTGGCGCTCGTCCCGGCTTTGGTTTCCCTCGTTCTCCTGGGGTACGCTTTTCTGGCCCGCAGGATGGCCTGGGTGCAGTGCCGCCCCAACCACATCCGCATCCAGACCCCATTTTACCCGCTCGTCATCTCCTACAGTCGAGTCAAAGGAGTGCGTCCCAATCCATTCCACAAGATATTTGACCCGCAGCAGGAAAAGGGGGCGCGTCTCCGCTGGCTGCAACCTTATTGGAGTAAGACAGTGATCGTGCTCGATCTTTCCGGCTACCCGATGAGCAGGGCCTGGCTGCGGCTCTGGTTCAGCCCTTACCTCCTGGTCCCGGACGCCCCCGGTTTTGTTTTCTTGGTCGAGGATTGGATGGCGCTTTCGCGCCAGGTCGACGATTACCGCACCGCCTGGGAGGGCCGCCGCGCCGCGCGGCGGCGGAGAACGTAGGGCAAGTTGCCAGCTTGCCACGTAGGCCAACTTGCCCTACATCACCGTTGCGGTCGAGCCTTCCGGCGTCTTGGTCACTTGGACGTGCGCCGGGAAGGCATCCCGCAACTCGTCAATGTGCGTGATCACCAGCACGCGGGCAAAATCATCCTGGATGGCGTTGATCGCCTCGACCAGCCGCTCCCGTCCCTGCGCGTCCTGTGTGCCGAACCCCTCGTCAATCACCAGCGTCTGCAACTGCGCCCCCGCCCGCCGCGCCAGCAGCCGGGAGAGCGCGACCCGGATGGCGAAATTGACCCGGAATCTCTCGCCGCCGGAATAGTTTTCGTAGGGGCGCGTGCCCAGCCCGTCGGCGATCTGGATTTCCAGCGTCTCGCGCACCTGGCCCGCCAGCGTCTCGCGCTGGGTGTTGAAGCTGACGTGCATTTGACCGCCGGTCATCCGGGCCAGGAGGCGGTTGGCCTCCGCTTCTATCTCGGGCACGGCGGCCTCGATGATCATCGCCGGCACTCCCTGGACGCCGAAAGCGGTACGCAGCTCGTCGTAGATGCTCTTTTGAGCCGCCAGTTCCGCGTGTTGGTTTTGTTTTTCCGTGCGTTGCTGCGCCAGTGATTTGCACGCTTCCAGCCGCTGTTGGGCCGCTCCCAACCGTTGGCGGGCAGCGGCTTCCTGGCCGCGCCTCCGTTGCAATTCCGCTTCGACCGCTGGCGCTCTTTGCAGTTGTTCCTGCAACCGGTCTATCTTTTGCTCCAACTCGGCCAACCTGGCGCTGGCGCTCTTTCGTTGTTTCTGTGCCCGCTGCTCGCTTTCCGCCAGGCGGGCGAGCGCCTGCCGCTCCGTCTCGACGTTCGCGCGGGCGGCGTCCAGGTGTGCTTTGCGCCCGGCAAAGACCTGCCCCTCTGCTGCTGCCTGCCGGGCCGCTTCATGCGCCGCCGCGTCGTAGCCCAATTCCTCTGCCTGCGCCAGTATCTGCGCCAGCTCGGCCTGTGCCTGGGGGGCGTAATCCTGCGCCGCCAATCGCTGTTCCGCCTGGGCCAGCTCCGTTTGGGCGATTTGTAAATCGGCTGCTGCCTGCTTACCCTGTTTTATGCGTTCGGCCAGGGAGGCGGCACGCCGCTGTAATGCCTGCGTCTCGCGCAGTGGCCCCTCGCTCGCGGCGATCTGTTCCCTCAACGCCTGGGCCTGGGCGGCCAACTCCTGGGCCTGGGCCTGGTTGGCGCGGTGTTTATCCCCCAGTTCCTTTCCTGCGGCTTGCAGTTGCGCCTGTATCTCGATCCGGTGCTCGTCGCTCAACGGTTGAGCGCAGAGGGGACACTCGGCCTGCGCCTGCTCCAGCAGTTCGATTTTTTCCTTGAGCGCGTTCATCTCCGCCCGCAGCGATTCGTTGCGGGCGCGTAATTCCGCCTGCTCCTCGGCGATGTGCGCCAGGTCGTTCTGCGCGGCCTCTCTGCTCTGGGCAAGTTGGGCCAGGTGTTCCAGTTGCGCCTGCACGTCGTCGTAGGCGGCGACAAGCTCTTGGGCCGGCAGGCGGCTCTCCAGTTCCGCCGTGCGCCGGGCGATGACTTGCCGCTCTGTTTCGATCCGCTGCCGGGCGGAGGCGATCTGCGCTTCCAGCGCCACGCGGCGCTCGTTCAACTCGGTCGCCTGGCGCAGTTTGGCCCCCAGCGTCCGTTCTTGCTCGACCGCCTGCTGGTAGGCGGCGTACCCGGCCTCGACCTGGTCTGCCTGGGCCAGCAGGCTCTCGTACCCGGTCAGCAGTTCTTCCCGCGCCGCCCGCTCATCCGCCAGCGCCGCTATTTCCTGTTCCGTGCGGGAAATCCGGGCGAGCGTTTCGCGCTTTTGCGTTTCGGCGTGACCGAGTTCCGCCCGCGCGGCCTCGATCTGCCGTTGCGCTGCCTCCGCCTCCGCCAGCGCCGCGCCCACCTCCGCGATGTCCTTTTGGGCCGCTGCGAGAGCGCTCTCGTATTCGGCGCGGTGAGCCAGTTCGGCCTCGATCTCTGCCAGGCGGGATTCGACCGCCCGCATCCCGGTCTGGATGTCCCGCAGCCGCTCTTTGGCCCGTTCTTCGTAGGCCGTCCAGCGGGCCAGGCCCAGGATGTCCCCCAGCACGTGTTTGCGTTCGGCGGCGGTCTTGACCGTGAACTCGTCCGCCCGGCCCTGGCGGAGGAAGGCCGAGTTGACAAAGGTATCATAGTCGAGCCGCAGGACGCGGATGATCTTTTCCTGGGTGGCCCGCACGCCGCTTGCGGCGATGGAGCGGTATTGCTCCCCGTCCTGAATTTGGAAATCGAGCACCGTGTTGCCGCGCTTGCCGGACTTGCGCTGTCGCAGCACGCGGTAGGTCTGATCGCCCAGTCCAAAGGTGAACTCGACCGCCATCTCCTTCTGTCCCTGGTGGATCAGGTCGTCATCCCGCCTGGCCCGCGACTTGCCCCACAGCGCCCAGGTGATGCCGTCCAGGAGCGCCGACTTGCCCGCCCCGTTCTCACCGACCAGGCAAGCGACGTGGATACCGGCGAAATTCAGTTCCGCCTGGCGGTAGCACATAAAGTTGGTGAGGGAGAGTGTTTGGGGGATCATGGGTGCACGTTAGGGCGCTTTGAGGGTGGGACGGTTCGGCAT
>CAYNVC010000342.1:0-3305 GCA_964400615.1 uncultured Anaerolineales bacterium
TGAGCCACCGGCGACAGCGGAGGCAGTTTCTTGCCGTTCCAGACGATCAGCCCTGCCTGGCTCAAAGATTCCAACCGCGTCTTGGTGGACTGGGCCAGCGGCACGATGCGCCCAATGGGTCTGCCGCGTCTGGTGATGGTCACCGTTCTCCCCACTTCGACCTGGCGCAGGTAGACGCTTAGATGTGTTTTCAGTTCTCTAACTCCCACTTGTGATTGGGGCACGTCGTACCTCCTATCTCTCTGATGTGACCACATTATACCTCAAGTGGTTGCGAATGGTCAAGCGGCCATCATGTTACCCGCGTCAGTTCTCGCTTAACCACATCAACCAGCGCCCGGCTGCTCACGGTATTGACGAATAAGGAACAAAGGCCAGATAAACAAAAAAGAGCACGGGGAAGGGAAACTCCCCGTGCTCTTGCCACCCTCGTGCAAAATCAATGCTAAATAATTGCCAGGCGGGGGAAATATCCCCTGCCCGTGTTACTTGTTCTGCGGCGGCCTTTAGCCGGTGACCGAGACCAGAACGGCGCTCACGTACCTGGTCATTGTTCACAGCAATCTTGATAGCCTGGCGCGTGCCCACCAGCACGACCAGCCGCCTGGCCCGCGTGATGGCGGTGTAGAGCAGATTGCGCTGAAGCATCACATAATGCTGCGATAGCACCGGCATCACGATGGCCGGGTACTCGGCTCCCTGTGCCTTGTGAATGGACACCGCAAAGGCATGGGTCAACTCTTTGCTGGCCTCGTCCCAATCGTAGTATGCCAGACCATAGCGCGCAATCCGCACCGCTATCTCCTTGAGAACGGGGTCAATCGTGACTATCCGGCCGATGTCTCCGTTAAAGACCATCTTGTCATAGTTGTTTCGCACTTGCATGACCTTGTCTCCCACGCGGAAAACGCAGTCGCCTAGCTTTTGCTCGGCCTTGCCAGGCTTGGCTGGGTTCAGAGCCTCTTGCAGGAGCGCATTGAGGTTGTTCACCCCGCACGCGCCCCGGTACATTGGCGTCAATACCTGAACATCGTCTATGGCATAGAGACCGAACTTTTTAGGAATGCGACGTCCCACCACGTCCACCAGCAACTCGGCAGCCTGGCGCGGGTCTTGCTGGGAGAAAAAGTAGAAATCGTCGAACTCGTTGAGGACGGGAAACTGCCCCCGATTGATACGATGGGCGTTGACGACGATACCACTGTTGGTGGCCTGACGGAAGATGGTGTTCAACCGCGCAACGGCGGCGCGGCCAGAAGCGATGATGTCGCGCAGCACGTCACCCGCGCCAACGGACGAGAGCTGGTCCACGTCACCGACGAAGAGTACCTGTGTGGTCGGTTTTAGCGCCCTGAGCAGGTGGTCGGTCAACTTGAGGTCGAGCATCGAAGCCTCGTCCACGATGAGGTAATCCACCGACAGCGGATCATCCTCGTCGCGGGCAAAGCCCCGCTCTGGATTGTATTCCAGCAGCCGGTGGATAGTCTTGGCAGAGCGACCGGTTGCTTCCGAGAGCCGTTTGGCGGCACGGCCCGTGGGGGCGCAGAGAGCACAGCGCAGATTGAGCGCGTCCAACGCACGAATGATAGTGCGCGTTGTCTCTGTCTTGCCCGTGCCTGGCCCACCCGTGAGCACCGTCACCTTGCTGGTCAGCGCCATCCGCACTGCCTCACGCTGGTCAGGCGAGAGTTTGATCTTGGCTTTCCGTGTAACGCGGCGCAACACCTTGTTCAGGGTTCGATCATCCACAGGCACACCATCTTTCACCAGCGCCTGCAAATGGCTGGCGACGCTCACCTCAGCCTCACAGAACGAGGCCAGATAAACGGCAGGCTCACCACTGACGTTCTCACAGTGGATGTCACCGGCAACGTCCAGGCTCTTGATCGCTTCCCTGACCAAAGCAGCAGAGACGTTCAATAATCTGGATGCCTCAGTCACCACTGTAGCCAGCGGTGAGAAAACATTGCCATTCCTGGTCTGCTCCCTCAACGTGTGGAGCACCCCGGCCTGCACTCGGAACGGCGAGTCAACAGCCAACCCCAGATTGCGGGCGATTTGGTCAGCCTTTACGAACCCCACTCCCTGAATGTCACGTACCATGCGGTACGGGTTCTCTTGTACCACCGAGAGCGCATCGCTGCCGTAGGTCTGGCAGATTTTGACGGCCAGCCCGGTGGTAACACCGTGACCCTGAAGAAACATCATTACCTCTTGGACATGCTTTTGCTTCTGCCAGGATTCGATGATGGCGGCAGCCTTCGAGGGGCCGATACCGGGTACTTGTTCCAACCGCTCCGGTTCCTCGTCGAGCACTCGGAGTGTATCAGCGCCAAACTGTCTGACGATCTGACCCGCCCCGATTGGGCCTACGCCGCGAATGAGGCTCGATCCCAGGTACGCTTCGATGCCCGCCGCAGTGGTGGGCAAGGATTGCTCGCATCGCTCGACCTTGAACTGGCGGCCATACTTGGGGTGTGTCGTCCAGTCGCCTTCTACGCTCAAGGTCACACCGGGCTGCACCTCTGGCAAGACGCCGACGATTGTCACGGCAGAGCCTTTGGCGTCGAGACGAGCGATGGTGTAACCATTCTCGTCGTTGTGGAAGACAATTCGCTCAACTGTGCCTTTTATTTCTACCATATACGCCTCCTTTTGTTTTCCCAGTTCTCCCTGTGGGCACTGGGCGTAAGTGGCAGACCGGCCCTCACCGACCCGCGAAACGACTGATAAACTACCAACGTGTGAGAACTAACGTCAGATCAAGCCTCAATAAGTGAGGCGATGATCGCAACAATGATGGCAGTTTTCCGAACAATAATTGCTGCGCTCACCCAACCAACTCGTGCGAAACTCGTGCGAAACTCGTGCGAGAAACACCACGGGGAAGAGCGTTTTGTGATAGAATAAAAGTTTCTGCTGCGCTCACCCAACCAACTCGTGCGAAACTCGTGCGGAACTCGTGCGAGAAACACCACGGGGAAAAGCATTTTGTGATAAAAAAGTTTCTGCCGTGCTCACCCAACCAAAGGGTGGGCCGTGAGGCCCACCCTTTGGCAAGGCTTTGAGGGTTTGGTTAAAACAGCGCTATCTGCGCCTCTGGTACTGGAGCTTTGCGACGTTGATACCGCCGTCCGCTTCCGTTGTTCTTCCACATTGGCCGCAAGTCCACGAATCGCAAGCGTGGACTCTGCGCCGTAGGGCTGCCCAGCGGTGAGTCGGTCGTGGGCTGCAACTCTGCGAACAGGGTTTGCAGGTCGGGCAACTTTTTATCCTCCAACACAGTACGCGCCAGTTGGGTCAAA
>CAYNVC010000343.1:0-3293 GCA_964400615.1 uncultured Anaerolineales bacterium
CCGGTATTTACCTCTGACCAAAGGAAGAACTGCCGGCGACCATCGCAGCGGCGGTGCGGGCGGCAGCGCAGGGGGAGGAGTTGTGGACGGCGGAGCAGTTGGCGCGCACCCGGCGCCAGCATTGGCCGGAGGCCCTGTGGAAAACTACAGGATAAAGACTGGGGTTTTCCACAGTGACAAACCTCCACAAGTGTGGTAGAGTAAACCTGCCGCCGGGGAGTCCGGCGGGTACATCAACCACAGGAGGAAGGAGAGAAACACATGAAGACAAAATTTGTCCTGGTTTCTTGCATTGCTTTGGCGTTGCTGATATTTGGTGTAGCCGCCGTGATTGCTGTTCAGAGTTCAGCATCCGCTGCCCCGGCCATTAGCCCAGGTGCTGAAAGTGAGAATGATACCCCATTTGAGTTTCGCATCTCACCAGAGCGTCCTCGCAGTGTGGGTAGTGTGGACGAGGCAAAAGTCAGCCAGGCTGTCTCTCTGTCTGTCAACAAAATAGTCCTCAATCACTACGATGTCTATTACACGAGTGAAGGGTGTATCCTGGCTCTCCACTTTACAACTGAGGAGAAGGTGGATCTAAGCCAAACCCTAATGGGCCTGGGGCTACGCGACAAGTACGGTGATTTGGTGATGACTGCCGGAGGGTCGTTGTGGTCATTCGTCTACACCCAGCAACAGCCCGACCCTATTCATCGAGGTCCCTTCACATTATGGGTAGTGTTCGAGTCTGTAGACTTGGATGCGCTAGCAGAAGTGAATGGAGAGGCGTTTGCCAGTGGAGTGGTAGAATCATACGTCCAAGTCTATTTGAGCGACAGGCCAGGATTAACCTATGCTGGATATGACGTCTTGGAGGATACATCTCCGTTCATCCAGATCACCAACATTCAGCCTTTCAGGAGCGAGTAACTATGATGAAACAAATGACTCTGAAACGAGCATTGACTTTGTTGGGTAGCTCGATACTGATGCTGGTATTGGCAGGTCAGGCGTATGCTGCCGGTGCAGTACCCGCTTTGGGAGCTGGGCCACCCAGTCAGAATATATACCTGTATCGAAATCGTCGTGCGGATTGGCAATGGGTTGCAGCATGTAGTGACGGTGGTGTTGTATCTGTCCGAGAATACGTAGGACAATGGCGAGATTACAACAACTACCCTGGTTTGGCAGGAAATGTACAGAGAGCAGCTTATTGGAATTACGATCCTTACTATGTCCCTTCAACATTTCAAAACCGATGGTACGGTGAATGTGGAACGTGGATTGCACCTCGATATTATCGCCTATCCACTTGGGTGCACGGCAATTAGTGGGTCTGGTGATTACTCACATATTGTCTGCACTTGAACTGCACCAAACGTGGTATGCTTGGAGGTATCAACAAGCAAACGACTGCGGATGGCGGAAATGTGAATACGGTACCAGGCAATTGCATAACTGAAGACAAGCGCCGGGCAACGGCAACGACCGCTGCCCGGCATTCCCCCACTTGCCCGTTTGCCCCGATTGGAGTATAGTTCCACCGTTTGCTCCCCTTTCAGTTTTCAGGGAGGTGCACGGTGTCGAGAACTCGTACAAACGTCGAACCGCCGGACGAACTCCATGACTGGCGCGAGCGGGCACTACGGGCCACGCTGATAGCGACCCTGGGCGTGGGCGCGATTTCCCTCTTCCTCACCCTGCGCCAGGCCCTCCACGCTCCTCACCAGCGGCCAACTGGTCTGTTCTTCTTGGTCACCTACCTTTCTCTCGTTCTACTGCTGACCCTGCGCTGCCTCGACTACCGCCTGCGGGCCTGGGGGCTGCTCCTGGCCGGGTACGCCACGGGAGGGATGGCGCTGGCCCGGGGCGGGCTGGCGGGCAGTGGCCGCGCATACCTGCTGATGTTGCCCGTCGTTGCTGTTGCGCTGATGGGCGTGCGGTCCGGGATGGCAGCGGCGTTGCTCAGCCTGCTCACCTACGGCGGCTTTGCCCTCGCGGCCGGGCAGGGGTGGCTTCAGCCGTGGCTGGTTCACCCGGAAAGCCTGCCGCCCCCATCCGTCTGGTTCTACGAGGGAGCCACGTTCGTGATGCTCCTGGCTGTGACCACACTGCTGGTGGGGCTGTTGGTGCGGGAGCAAGCGCTGGCGCTGGCGCGGGTCGAGCGGGCCAGGGCGGAGTTGGCTGCGGCCCACAGCCGGTTGCTGGCGGCGCGGGAAGAGGAGCGCAAGCGTCTGGCGCGAGAGTTACACGACCTGGTGCTGCAAGAACTCTTCCTCCTGATCCAGCGGCTGGATTGGTTCAAGCGCGTGACCGGAGAGGAAGCGAATGAGGAACTGGCAAGAGTGCGGGAGGAGATGGTGCGCCTGGTACGTGAAGTGCGCCGCATCTGCACCGCGCTGCGCCCTCCGGGGCTGGATAATGCGGGGCTGGCGCGGACCATCCGTTGCCGCGCCGAGGCGTTCGCTGCCCGGCGGAGAGAGGCAGGCTCTCCCCTGGTTCTGAGGCTGGATTTGAACGAGGGGCGATTGCCGGAGGATGTGGGGATCGCGTTGTTCCGCGTTTTTCAGGAAGGGCTATCCAACGTCGAGAGACACGCCCAGGCGAGTAAAGTCGAGGTCGGGCTGACGTTTACTCCAGATAGGATACTCCTCACCATTCGGGATGACGGCTGTGGCTTTGCTGCCTCCTCTCACCTGGACGATGGTTCGATTGCACTCACCACAGGTCTGGCGCAGGAGGGGTGTTTGGGGTTGCTGGGTGCCAGGGAACGAATGGAGGCACTGGGAGGCGGGCTGAAAGTGGTTTCGCGCCCAGGGGCGGGGACGCTCCTGCGGGCGTGGGCACCGGGTGAGCGTCTGCGTGCTAGGAGGGGAGAGAATGAGTGAGGTTCGCGTTCTGCTGGCAGACGACCATCCGGCGATACGATCCGGGCTAAAGGTGGAGATGGAAAGCGCCGGGGACATCAACGTGGTGGGGGAAGCGTGTGACGGGGAAGAAGCACTGCGGCTGGCAGCGGAACTGGATCCCGACGTGGTAGTGTTGGACATGGTGCTGCCGGGGTTGAACGGGATTGAGGTAGCCCGCCGCCTGCGAGAGACGCATCCCGGCATACGTGTTCTGGTATTGAGTGGCTACGACGACGACACCCTCGTGCTCGGCGCAGTGGAGGCGGGGGCAGCGGGGTATCTGCTCAAGGAAGAACCGCCGGCGACCATCGCAGCGGCGGTGCGGGCGGCAGCGCAGGGGGAGGAGTTGTGGACGGCGGAGCAGTTGGCGCGCACCCGGCGCTGGCGCGACGAGGTGGGCGA
>CAYNVC010000344.1:0-3291 GCA_964400615.1 uncultured Anaerolineales bacterium
CCAGGGAGCCAGGACACGTGTAGCGCAATCGAGAACTAACTGTATTCCAGACCGTTACCATTTTGCTTGACGAATGGAGCAGAACCGTCCCAGTAGGAGTAAAAGTCAGTTTCTTGAACCGTACCAACTCTTTCATTTTGCTTTCACCATAGGCATGTCCCCGCAGCCATTCCGTATATCCCGCTTCGGGTACATAAGAGACGACCGCCTGGACGGTGTGAGGGTCGCGTGTATATGCCACCACCCCACCCTCCGGAAAGTCCTCTATCTTTGCGCCCACGTACCGGCTCGCGTTTCGGGCCCACGTGTCCACGCGCCGCGTCAATGGGAACGTCTTGCTCAGCAGACCCGCCGCGCTATAGGGTGTAGACCAGCGTGGACGGTGGTGGTGTCCGCCATCGCCGTGCGGTTGCCTACGGCGTCATAGGCGTAGGTTTCGCCGCTGGAGCAGATGGCTCCGGGCAAGCGGTTGAGCGGATCGCAGGTGTAGCTGATGACGCGCATGGTGGTGGTGACGGCAAGAGTACCCCAGATGGAGAAATCCACGATGACGGGCACAGACGCGGGCGTATCGTCCATTTCCATATCCGTGGTAATCTCATCAACGGCAGCGCCCCCTTCGGGTTGTGTTGCCGGGTATTGCCTGGCGCAAATTCTGATTGTCCTACGGATAATTGCACATCACCAGCGGCAGCCACGCCCGATAGTAACTCGTGGCAGCGGATTGCCCACCAGGTCGCCTGCCGCATTGACCGTGACCATCACCTGCTGCCCATGCTCAAACGGTGTGGGCGTCAGTCCAAGTGACCGTTCCCTATCTCATTCTTCGACGTGGCAGGCAATCCAGCTACGCGCCTCTAATTGCGCCATTTGACCGTCCGGCGCAGCCAGGAGACCGGCGCAGGCTCGTATTTGCGCACCATCAGCACCGAGCACGGAGCGCCGTCGGCTATCCGGTCGGTGACGGAGCCAAAGAGCAGGTTCCGCAAAAACCACTCTTCGGAAGCGCCGGTGACGATCAGGTTATAACGTTCGTCCGCCTGAGTGGCTTCCGCCAGGACACCGTCCACGATTGAATCGTTGCGCTTTAGGCTGAACGTCACCTGAGCGGGGATCTCGCCCAGCACATCCTCGACCAACTGGCGCAACACTTGCATTTCCACTTCCATCTCCATCTCGCCCGTCGTGGGCAGGATGCGCAGCGCGGTCAGAGAGCCGCCCTCGGCCCGGGCGATCTCCCAGGCCAGGCGCAGGGCCAGACGGGCGTGCGGGCCGTTCCCGGCCGGGACGAGCACCCGTTTCATCTCCTTCTCTCCCCGGTCACGCAACACAGCCACGTCGCACGGTGCGCCTTTCACCACGTCTTTGACCACGCTCCCGGCCACCCGTTGCGTTGATAGCTGGCCCTGCCAGCCCATCAAGATCAATCCCACGCCGCCCCGGGATTCGGCCACGCCCAGGATTCCGGAGGGGATGCCGCGCACCGCCCGCAACAATATGCGCACCGGCACACCCTGTTCGTGAGCATAGTCGGCCACACGCTTGAGCAGAGCGTGGCGTCCGTTTTCCTGCCTCTCCAGGGCCTCTTGAGCCATCGCCAGGGGGGTTGTTCCCGGTATCTTGACCACCGAGAGGGCGGCGAGCGTGGATTCCTCCCGCGCGTGGCCCAGGATGACCGCCATTCTGATCAGACTCTCGGCGGTCAGGGGGTTGGCGACCGGAACCAGTATCTCTTGCCGGGCCGCCTCCACCGTCTGAGCCGCCGCTTCGACCGCCCGTCCCACCGGGCGGCGCAACTGGTAGACGATCAGCCCCACGCCGATCAGCCCGATTCCCGCCACCAGCGCGTGCAGCTCGGTGAAAACCTCGACGATGATGATACCAATGCAGCCCAGGATCGGCATCACGGGGTACCAGGGAGTACGAAAAGCCCGCTCGTGGTCGGGAAACTTGCGCCGCAGCAGGATCACCGAGACGTTGGTGAAAAAGACCACGAACATGTAACCAAAGTTGGAGACGTAACTCAGAAACACCTCGTCGCCCGAGACGGCGGCGAGGGCGATGAACGCGCCGCTGACCAGAATGGCGGGCAGGGGGGTCTTGAGGCGGGGGTGGATGCGCGAAAGAAAATCCGGCAGGTAGCCATCGCGGCTCAAGGCCAGAGCTACACGCGCCGAACTGAGCAGAGCGGTGTTGAGCGAGGTGATGGTGGCGATTATCCCGGCCATGCCCATTGCCAGAGCACCCCAACCTCCCATAAAACGTGAGGCCGCCTCGGATAGAGGGGTGGATGAGGCCCCCAGTCCACTGGCCGAGACAACCCCCAGGGCGACGAAGGCGACCGCGCAATAGACGACGGCGCAGATAAAGATCGTCCCCACCACGGCGATTGGTATGTTCCGGCCTGGGTTTTTGGCTTCCTCGGCCGTGGTGGCGATGACTTCGTATCCCACGAACAGAACGTTGACCAACGTGATGGCCTGGAATATCCGGGCCATATTTTCCAGCGTTCCCTCGTGGATGAAAAACCCACCCCCGGAGTAGAACGTGGCCCAGGTAAAGCCGTGGGGCGAGACCAGCCCCAGGATCACAAATAGCGCCAGGGAGGAGAGCAAAATTCCGGCCAATATGACCTGCGTGCGGCCCGCCTCCTCGCTGCCTCGCAGGCTGATGGTGACAAAGATGGCGATGAATGCCACAGCGGTCAGGGGCACGGGCAGAAAGGGGAGAAATATCTTGAGCGAGTAGGCCGCGCCCACCGCCGACAGCGCCGCGTAGACCATGCTGCTGAACCAGCTCACCCAGCCCACGCTGTAGGGCAGCAATCCCTTGGTCGCCTTGCTGATGTAGGCGTAGCCGCCGCCGGCGACGGGAAAACTGGAGGCCAGCTCGGCATACGAGAGCGAGTTGGGCAACGATTGTAGCCCTGCCAGCAAAAAGACGAGAATCACCGCCGGCCCAACCATCCCCGCCGCGTGTCCGGTAAGCACGAACACACCGGCCCCCATCGTACCGCCGATGCCCAACATCAATATCTGGGACAGGCCCAGAGTGCGAACCAGTTGTTTCTTTTTCGTTTCCGGTGTCATGCCGATTCCTCCAGGTCGCGCAAATTGTAACTGCTCAGACAAGCGGCCGAAACCACACCAGGTGAGATGATAGCACAAATTGTGCGAAACATCAACACCGCAAGTTACCAACTTGCGCTACGAACGTGCACTTGATTAGGACGCAGACGAACGCAGAAAACGCTGCTTTTCCTCTGTCGCCCGATCTGCGTCCTGCCGGGGG
>CAYNVC010000345.1:0-3230 GCA_964400615.1 uncultured Anaerolineales bacterium
CACTTTCCCGGCCTGGGGACGGCCGACCGCTCGCTCGACGAAGAAGTCCCCACCGTGCAGCGGACGCTGGAAAAGCTGAAACAGGTCGACCTGGCTCCCTTTTTCACCGTGGCCCAGGCCGAGGACACCCTCTCTCGTCCCGACGGGCTGCTGGTATCCCACATCAGCTTCCGGGGGTTGGAGGGGGGCCGCTTCGTCCCCACCCGCCCCATCAGCGTGGATAGCCAGGTGCTCCAACAACTGTTGAGCCTGCCAGAGCTGGCCGCGTGGCGCGAGGGGGGCGGCGTGACGGTCTCGGACGGGTTGGGCATGCGCGCCTTGCGCCGCTTTTACGACCCCAACGAGGAAAGTTTCAATGGCCGGCGTATTGCCCAGGAATCGTTTCTCGCCGGCAACGACGTGCTCATCCTCTCCCAATTTGCGCTCAGCGACGATTGGGAATCCCGCATCTCTAACATCGAATCCGCCATCAACTTTTTCCGCGACCGGTACGATAGCGACCCGGCCTTTCAGGCGGCGGTGGACGCGGCGGTGGCCCGTATACTGCGCCTCAAGCTCAGCCTCTACGGCGGTTCGTTCGGCCTGGCCGCCGTCCAGCCGGACGTGGCGGGATGGGGGGCGCAGGCCGGCGGCTCTCAGGAAATGCTCTCCTCCGTTGGCCGTGATGCGATCACGTTGCTCTCGCCTCCTTCCCCCGATCTGGTTCCCCCTCCGCCCACCGTCAACGATAATATCGTCATTTTTACCTCCGGACGCACCGGGCAACCCTGCCTCGCCTGCGCCCCAGTGCCTTATATGGAGGCGCAGGTGCTGCGAGATACCATCGTGCGGCTCTATGGCCCCAGAGCGACCGGCCAGATCAGCCCGTGGCGCTTGAGCAGTTTTACCTTTGATCAATTGGACGAGTACCTGAACACTCCGCTGCCCGCTCCCACACCAACTCCCTCGGAGGGGGAACAGGGGACGCCCGTCCCCGGCGACCCCGTGCAAGTGGCGTTGCAAAACGCCGATTGGATCGTGTTTGCAATGCTCGCCCCGGCCCCAGATTATCCCCAGTCGGAAGTCGTGCATCGTTTCCTGGCCGAACGCGCCGACGCCCTGCACGACCCCAGGTTGGTCGTGCTGGCATACGACGCTCCTTATTACCTGGACGCGACCGAGATCAGCAAATTGAGCGCCTACTATGTGGCCTACAGCCGGATAGATAGCTTTGTCGAGGCTTCGGTGCGGGCATTGTTCGGCGAGTTTGCGCCGGTGGGCAGCCCGCCCGTCAGCGTGCCCGGCATCAATTACGACCTGCTGGTTCAAACTTCACCCGACTCCGACCAGGTCATTGCCCTCTACATTGGAGAGCCACCCATCGAGGGAGAACCGACCCCGGAACCGCCGCAGCTCAGCGTCGGCGACGAGTTGAAACTGCGCACCGGTGTGATCGTGGATCACAATGGCCGCCCGGTGCCGGATGGGACCCCGGTTCAATTCATCTTTACCTATCCTCAGGAAGGATTGGAGCACTCGGTGATTGCGACCACCAGCGCCGGCACAGCCGAGGCGATGGTGACGCTGGATCGGGCCGGGCAGTTGGATATTTTCATTCAGGCGGATCCCGTCCCGCGCACGATGGTGTTGCAAATCACAGTGCAAGAGGGAGAGCTGGCTACCATCGTGCCCATCACGCCGACGCCGAGGCCCACCCGCCCCTCACCGACCCCCACGTTTACACCAGAGGCGGGGGGGGAGGTGGTGGAGACGGCGCAGCCGACGCTGGAGCCGGAGGGCGGCGCGGAACCGGGGACAAGCGGTGGCGTTGGCCCGTTGAGTCTGATTCTGGCCCTGGCCTGCGTGCTGGTCGTCGGCGGGAGCGAGTATTACATCGTGCGCTCGAACGGCAAACCGGTCAGCCCGGCGCTGCGCCTGGCGCTGTGGGGTGTGATAGGTGGGCTGGCGCTGTACCTGGTTTACGTCTTGCTTTTGCCAAACATGGGTTGGATGGAAGGAAGAAGCAGCGTGTGGGCTGCCGGTGGGGCGGCGCTGCTCGGTGGACTGGCGCCTTTGGCCGTCTCCTGGGTCGCCGGATGGTTGGGATAAGAAATGATAACTGCTCGCCGAGCAAGTAAACGTGGGGGAAAATCGCCCCAAAAGTGAGTTTCTGAATGCTACCGTCATTGAAAAATAGCCTTATTCTCGTCGCGATTGTGTCGAGCTTGTTGCTTTTGGGATGCAACGCTCAAATGACTCCCGAACCAACGCCGAGTGTGCCGCTCGATCAGATGCCCATCTCGCTCGCCCAGCCGCTCTTTCAGGCCGGGTACAATCTGATCGGCTACTATGAACTGGACGCCAACGACGATGGCCTCACAGAATCGTTGGCCGTTTTGAGCGTCAACCTCCCCCTGGAACAGTCCTTTGTGGGCGATACCTACGTCATGCTGTTCAGCCAACGCGGGGGAGCGTGGAGCACCACCGATAACCAGCGGATAGACGGGATCAACGCCCACGCCGAATTGCGCGACATGAACGGCGATGGCTTTCCCGAGCTGCTCATCTTTACCGAGAAAGCAGACAGCCAGATGGGTGACTTTATAACCCCGCTGCACTATGCCGACTATCTGTTCGTGTTCACCTACCAGCCGGACCAGGCCCTGGTCAATCTGAGGACTTTTAACAGCGCCCTGGCAGGCGTGCTACGCCCCCGTACCGAGGTTGTGGAATGGGAGGGTCGCCCGGCGGTTCGCACCGTGCAGGATGTCGGGGTCGGCGGCGCGTTTCTGCAACCTTACCGCGTCGAGACATTTGCCTGGGATGATAAAGAGGGATTCGTCAGCGTCCAGGTGCAAGAGCACAAACGGGTTTCCTCTGCCGTCTCCTGGCTGGCGCGTCGCAACGCCCCCTGGGCAGCGGCGGCGTTCGTTTTGGGCGGGGTGCTGGGATTGCTCGTGAGCGTGCTCGCCCGCCGCTTGCACCGGCAGGAACGCTGGTTCATCCTGGGGCTTGGCCTGCTGCTCGTGGGGGGTGGGGTCGGTGTGGGACTGGCGCGGGAGTGGCTGTGCTCCCCCGCGCTGATCCTGGTCGGGCTGGCCGGACTGGGACTCGGATGGCGGATGACGACGCGGGTGCAGTGAGGCGAACCACCAAGACAATTCCCTGCTGGTACTGGAAACTTGATCGGAAACCTGGTTTCTCACTGACACAAACGGCTGATCTGCCCAAACCCCGGAACGCGGCCATCC
>CAYNVC010000346.1:0-3214 GCA_964400615.1 uncultured Anaerolineales bacterium
GCGTCTCGATCCGGTACTGCTCCGCCTTGGCCGGCTCGCGTATCGTCGCCTGTAGCTCTTGCTCCTTGCGCTTGACCTCCTGCTGCTGCACCTCGATCTCTTTTTGTTTCTCGACGACGTCGATCTGGATTTCTTCGGCCTTGACCTTTTGGTTGGTGATGTTCTGCTGCAAAGTGTAGGCCAGTTCCGCCTCGGCCTTTTTCCGGTTGACCTCTGCCTCGTAGGACGCTTTTTGCACCGAATAATTCTTGTCCGCCTCGGCGATTCTGGTTTCGGCCTGGAACTTGGCCGTCTCCCCCGCCTGCCGCGCCTCGGCAGACTTGATTGTGGCGTCCCGGGCCGCCATCGCCTGGCCGATGGTGGCATCCCGCTTGACCTCGGCCGTGCGAGCCTGGCCCAGCGCGTCCAGATACCCCTGATCGTCGCGGATGTTTTTGATGGTGAACGAGACGATCTCTAGCCCCATGTTTGCCATGTCAACCGTCGAAACGTCCTGCACTCGCTGGGCAAAAGCATCTCGATCTTTGTAGATTTCCTCCACCGTCATCGTGCCCAGGATGGCACGCAGGTGTCCCGCCAGGGTCTCGTGCGCCACGGTCTTGATCTCGGCAGCGTTCTTGGAAAGGAACTGCTCGGCGGCGGTGCGGATCGAGGTCTCGTCTCCCTTGATCTTGACCTGGGCCACACCGTCCACGTTCACCGAAACGCCCTGCTCGGTGTACACCTCTGGCGTCTCGACGTCAATCGTCATTATCTCGAGCGACAGCACGTCCACCCGCTCGACGATGGGCCAGATGACCGCGCCACCGCCCTTGACGATGCGAAAGCCCACCTTTTCTTTCTTGCCCGTGGCCGGATTGACGATGGTGTGCTTGCGTCCAGAAACGACCAGCACCTGGTTGGGGCCGACCTTTTTGTAGCGAGACGCGGCCAGGCTCAACACTACGAAAATCACGAACAGCATACCTACCGCTGCTATGATTGCTGTGGCTGTTCCGGCAGATGTAAGCATTGTTTTATCCTCCTTGTCACTATATTTTGTCTACTCGGCAGTGTGCGCTTCCTTAGCACGCACCAAAACTACACTTCCCGTCTCCTCCACCACCTCGACGACCGCGCCGCGCGGAATGTCCCGCCCCTCGACCGAGCGGGCGGGGTGTCTGGTGCGCGCCCCCCGGACGATGAGCGCAATTTCGCCCACCTGCCCCACCGGAATGGGTGTGGTCGTCTCGGCAAAGCGGCCCACCAACTCACCCGCCTGCGCCTCGCTAGAGCCTTGCATCCCCATCAGCACGCGCCCGTACAACAGGAACACCACCCCGGAGAGCGCCAGCCCGCTCACGGTGGAGCCTAGCAGCTCGAGCGCCGGATGGAGGGATAACAGGGCGCGGAGGATCAGCCCCGTCCCACCAAACGTCGTGACGAACGTGGCGATGGTGATGGGGCTTAGTGGGGAAAGCCCCACTTCGGGATGATCCACGTCGTGGCTGATGTCGTGGTGGAACGGTATTTCGAGGTGAATGTCCGGCCCGCCGGGGTGGAGGTCGAGACCAGGGATGTCAATATCCAGGCCGGGGATGTCAAAGTGAGAAATCTCGCCAAACACCACCGCGATGAGAGCGTACCCCACACCCAGGGTAAAGAGGAAAAAGTAAATGCAACTGAGCATATCAATTCCGGCTAATGCGCTCATCGTCACCTCCGCCTTTTAGACAATCTATAGTATACTACGTCGGGTGTGGGACACAAGTTGCAGAACCGGCTTCACTCGTCGCCCTGCAAGAGGGCGCGGGCCAGACCGGGGGGCGGCAGTTCGACCGGCTCCAGCCCCCATCCGGCCCGCACCTGATCCAGCTCCTCCGGCGAGATTTTGAGCGCCAGCCCGCCGGAAAGGAGGCTCTCGTAAGCAGCCCTGTAGCCGGGCGGGGCCGGTTCACGGCGACGTTGCTCCATCATCAACTCGTAGATGTTCACCCCACCGGGGCAAGATTCCTGGCAGCGCCAGCAGGAGGTACACAGCCAAACCGAGTAATCGCTGGCGGCGGGGTTGGCGAGCCAGGTGACGATGGCGTGTCCGCCCGCCATCTCGACCGGGCAGACGGTGACGCAGGTTCCGCACTGGATACAGTTTTCGGGATGTTCCATCACCATGCCCCCTTGCGCAGCCCCAATTCCTCCTCCGGCAACCCCAGCGCCAGCCCGATCAGCTGGGGCAGGAGGAGCGCCTGCTTGCGCAGTTCCGGCTCGTCGCGGATGATAAAGCGCTGGAAACGACGGAGCAACAATTGACAGTTGCCGCAACCGTGGATCATCAGATCGGCCTCCTGCACCTGCTCCAGCTTGCGCCGGCCCGCCGCCAGCGAGAGGGCCGGGTCGGTCAGGTAGAGCGTCGCGCCGCAGCACTCGTTCTCGCCGCCGTACTCGACCGCTTCGGCCCCGGTCAGCTCTATCAGGCGGCGCAGGCTCTGCGGTTCCAGTGGATCGTCGAATCCCATCACGTCGCCGGGGCGAAAGACCTGGCAGGGGTTGGTGAGCGCCACGCGGCGCGAGATCGTCCGCACGACGCGGGCTTCCAGATCGTCCCGCCGCTCGGTCAGCAGGCGGACCAGGTGTTTTATCTCCACGTCTCCCGTCACCGTGAGGCCCAGCGGCGCTAAGCGGCGATTCGCCTCGCTCCGCACGGCGGGGTCTTGCAATGCGCGGGCGGCGCGGGTGAGGCTGTTGGTGCAGCCGCCGCACACCGTCACCACCGTCCCGTGCCCCATTTGTTCTACCAGCGCCAGGTTGTAGGCGGAAAGATAAACCCAATCGGCGGTGAATGATTCGGCGACCGGCGCACCGCAGCAAACGGCCCGCTGGACGATCTCTAGCTCGATCCCCATCTCGTGCAGCACGGCGCGGGTGGCTACTTCGTATTCCGGCATGCGCTGGAGCACCAGGCAACCGGGGTAGAAAGAAAATTTGTGGCTCAGATTCGTCCCCCTTCCAAACTCATCGCGCTCCCCGCTCCCCCGAGACGATGCCGGTCGCCCGCAGCCAGCTATCTCCCTCCGGACCGAACCCCTCGTCCACAAAGCGGTAATCGTGCTTGCGGATCAACTCCGATAGCTCCCCGCGCAGCTCTAACAGCGATTTCCGTTGAAAGCGCAACAGGAGCTCGAGCTGGTCCGAGTTCTGTACCAGTTCCAGGGCACGCGCCAGGTGCGGCAGGCAC
>CAYNVC010000347.1:0-3213 GCA_964400615.1 uncultured Anaerolineales bacterium
CCAACTCGGCCAGGATCTCGTCCATACTGCGGGCGCTGGCGGCGGCCTCTAGCAGCAGTTGGGCCAGGTTCTTGCCGTAGAGCACCTCGCCCAGCACGTCGAACACCTTGTCGCTACCCAGGGCATTGCGAATCTCTTGCAACTTGGCAAAGAGCCGCACGAGTACCTGTCCTTCGCGCGTGTCCCCGGCCACCAGGTTGAAGATGAAACATTCCCTGGTCTGCCCGTAACGGTGGATGCGGCCCATACGCTGCTCCAGGCGGTTGGGATTCCAGGGGATGTCATAGTTTATCATCAGGTTGCAGAACTGGAGGTTGATGCCTTCACCAGCGGCCTCGGTTGCCACCATCACCTGGGCCTCGTTCTTGAACACCCCCTCGGCCTGGACACGCTCCTCCAGCTTCATCCCGCCGTGGATGGTGCAGATGGAGTAACCCCACTCGCGGATGCGCTTTTCCAGGTATTCCAGCGTGTCGCGGGATTCGGTAAAGACGAGTATCTTGGCACCGTGGTATTGGCGGTTCAGGTCGTCGAGCGCCGCGTGAAAGTGGCGCAGCTTGACCTCATCTCCGCTCTGGATAATGGCGCGGGCCTGCTGGATAAGAGTCCCCACGGTCTGGATCTCGCGCTCTAGCTCCTGGCGGTTCTCGGCCACGCTGAGCGTCTCCCAAATCTCTTCCTGTCGCCAACGCTCTTCCTCGCTCAGATCCTCGACGGTGTCAAAGTCCAGCCTCCCAGCGCCTGACTGGTGCATTTCTGGCGCTCCCTTTTGCGCCTCCTGCAAAATATCTGCCAGCCGTTTTTTGCGCCGTTCCAGGGAGCGATAGAGAGCATAGGTGCTGGAAGCCAGTCGCCGTTGGAGGATGACCAGGGCAAAAGCGACGTTGCGCCGCCGGTCGCGGGTCAGTGCCCGGTTGTATTGCACCTTCACGTAGCGGGAAAGCGCGTTGTACAGGTCTTTTTCCGGGGGCGACTCGCTGCCCAGGTCGAATGCTATCGTCTCTACGTAACGCGGCAGAAAGAGCGGTTTACCCTCGAAATCCTTCATATCCTCTTTGACGCGGCGCACAAAGAGGGGATTATCCTGATTGCGGATGGATTCCGCCAGCATATCGGTGGTGGCGAAAAAGCCAGGCTCTAGCAAATCCAGGAAAAGGCGAAAGTTCTCTGGGTCGCCCTTGTGGGGCGTGGCGGTCAAAAAGAGCATGTGCGTGGTGGAGCGGGAGAGCACCTCCCCCAGCCGGTAGCGGACGGTGCGCTCCAATTTCTTGCCGTAGACGTAGGCGCTCATCTTGTGCGCCTCGTCCACGATCACCAGGTCAAAGTGAGTCGCGGCGATGGAGGGCAAGATGTCATCCTGCTTGGCAAAGTCCATCGAGGTGATGATTTGCATTTCCCGTTGCCAGACGTTCTCGCTATAGAGGGCGTTCATCACCCCCCGGTCTATGACGACAAATTGTTCCTCAAAGCGCTCCTTCATCTCGCGCCGCCATTGGTCTTTGAGGTATCCTGGCACGACGACGAGGATGCGGCGAGCCAGGTGGCGCAGTTTGAGTTCCTTGATCACCAGCCCGGCCATGATGGTCTTGCCCGCGCCAGGGTCATCGGCGACGAGAAAGCGGATGCGAGGCTGGCGCAGAATGAGGCCGTAGACAGCCTCGATCTGGTGAGGGAGAGGATCCACCTTGGAAGTGTTCATCGCCATCAAGGGATCGTAGAGGGAGGCGAAACGGTAACGGCGGGCTTCCAGGGCCAGAAAGACCTGGCGGGGCGCAGCGCCAAAGTCGGTCTCAATGCGAGCGATCTGCAACTGGGCCAGTTCCTCATGGGGAATGAGTTGGTCCACGTGTTCACCGGAATGAGTGGTCGCGCCGACGATGTGGACATAGTCACCCATGTCTTGGACCAACTTGACGTCCACCGGTTCGGGCCAGCGGGGACCGTGGATGGTGTGACCGGGTTTGATTTGGGGCATTGGGGTTCCTTTGTTTTGTGACGTGATGTGGGGCTTTTTTATAGTATACTCCTATCTGCGTTCTGGGCAAATTTACGCAAAGGCAAAAAGGTAAAACTGGTACTTTGGTAACACCCCATTGACATAGCGCTCAGGATCTGCTATATTAGAAGCACGTAGGCACAAAAAGCCAGTATCTCAAACGTTGGCCGGAACTTACCCACTGGGGAAGGTTCCGGCTTTTTTTGTTTTCACCAATACAAAAGGAGGTCAATAATGCTCAACCAGGTTCACGTCGAGGGGTACGTCACCAAGAGGATATGGCAATACGATGGAGATACCTTCATCCGCCTGGCTACCTATCGGGATCAGGATCGCCCGCGTAAAAAGGCCAATGGGCGGGCCAATGAGCGAGACCAGCCCGATTACGTCACAGTGCGAGTCCCGTCCACAGCCATGCCAATTGCTCTCCGTGCCGGTCAGCGGGTTCAGATACATGGCTGGTTGGAGAGCCAATCACAGAAATTTACCCTGGCTGACTTTCTGGAAGCAGCCGATGGCTCCAAGCCAGATGTGGATGCAGCGCAATCTCGAAAGATCACTGCACATCGTGACTTTACCCGAATCGTCGCCGAGCGTATCGTAGAAATGCCAAGTTCAAAACACTAACATCACACAACTGAATACTCTGTTATTTCACACGTAGACCGGGCAACCGGCGTAGCAAGGTTCGTATCGTAGGCCAGATCAAACCCACTTGGGAGATCTGGCCTTTTTTTGTTTCGCAATCATTCACCAGTTTCGTGGCACATTAAAAAACAGCGTCCTTTTCCACTAGCCCCAGGGGCGACTGGAGGCACTGAGGATAACCAACAATGGGTTAGTCTGGTGGACTGGCCTGAGCGACCGAGAATTACCCGGACAATTCAGGACCCACCAGAAGAGCTCGTTGGCGACAGTAGGTAGCCGAGAGTCGAAAAGTCTAGTGCAAAAGTCAAACGCTCATAGCAACAAGATACAAACAAAAGATAATCCAGAGGACAAACCCTCATTATTTTGTCCTCGAATGTGTACGAACGTTCACCATCGCATTGCTCGGCGCAAGCGATGTTTGAACGGCGTCGGTAGTTTTGACTGCGCTGGATAGTTCCACACGAGCGGGGCCTCGTGAGAGGTGACCCGCTATTCATTCATCTTTTTCCCCGCGATCATTGCCTCACATTTATCGAGGCTGATCCTTACGTTGGTTTTTGCTTCAC
>CAYNVC010000348.1:0-3209 GCA_964400615.1 uncultured Anaerolineales bacterium
GCCTTTTACCGTGACGGATTGGAACTGCCGGTCGTCCACTCCTGGGATCGCGGGACGGTATTCCAGGCGGCATCCGGGCTGATCGAAGTCCTGGCGCTCGCTCCGGGGCAGGAACACGCGGCGCTGCGCGGGGCAGAACTGGCCTACCAGGTGGAGGACGTGGACGAATGGCATCGCCGCGTCCGGGAAAAGGGGCTGCCCATCGCGGGAGATCTGGCCGATAAACCCTGGGGCCACCGCTCCTTCTCCGTCACCGACCCCGACGGCATCAAAGTGATCCTGTACACGATCATCGGTTGAGCGTTGCCAGGCCCGATGAAATCCGCCCTGATAAACCTCTCGACCTCCCAGGTCACCATCACCCAGACCCCCGCTGACCTGCTCAAGAAATTCCTGGGGGGGCGTGGGCTGGGGGCCAAACTCTTGTTCGATACAGTCGGCCCCGGCGTTGACCCCCTCTCGCCCGAAAACCACCTCATCTTTACCACCGGCCTGCTGACCGGCACTCCCTGGCCCACCTCCGCCCGCCTCCACGTCACATTCAAATCGCCGCTCACGGGAATCTATGGCTATGCCAACAGCGGCGGCTTTTTCGGGGCCGAGCTGCGCCACGCCGGTTACGACGCCCTCATCGTCACCGGGCGGGCCGAGGAGCCGGTCATCCTGCGCGTCACGGACGCGGGTGTGACTATCGAACCGGCGGGCGACTTGTGGGGCCGGGCCACCGGCGCGGTGCACGACGCGCTGCTCGAATCCGGCGCAGGGCGGGTGGCCTGCATCGGCCCGGCGGGCGAGAATCTGGTGCACCTGGCCGCCATCGTCAACGACCGCAGCCGGGTGGCGGCGCGGGGCGGGCCAGGCGCGGTGATGGGGAGCAAGAATCTCAAAGCCATCCACGTCCGCGCCGGGGGACGCCCTCCGCTTCCGACGGCTCTGCGCAACGCGGCCCGAGCCGCAGCCGCCAAACTCAAGGCCGACCCGCACCTGGACGGGCTGCGCAAGTACGGCACGCTGGTGCTGATGGAGCCGAAAAACGCCAGCGGCGACCAGCCGGCCAGAAACCACCAGATGGGCCAGGTTCCCTTCATCCACCAGATAGACGCCGGGGCGTTCGACGAGTACCTGCTGGAGCACAAGGGCTGCTACGCCTGCCCCATCAAATGCGGGCGCAGATCACGGGTGACGAGCGGCCCCTACGCGGTCGAGTTGGGCGGGCCAGAGTACGAGACCACCAACGCGCTGGGGCCAATGTGCTGGATCGGCGACCCGGAGGTCATCATCTACGCCAACCACCTCTGCAACCAGCACGGCCTGGACACCATCTCCACCGGCGTGACAATCGCCTTTGCAATGGAGCTGCACGAGCGCGGGCTGTTGGACGCCCCCGACCTGACGCTGGAATGGGGAGACGCCGAGACGCTGATCGGGCTGATCGAACGCATCGCCCACCGGCAGGGGATCGGCGACCTGTTGGCCGGGGGGACGCGGGACGCGGCGCGGCGGATCGGCCACGGGGCGGAGCGGTACGGAATGCAGGTCAAGGGGATGGAACTGCCGCGCCAGGAGCCGCGCTTTGCCAAAGGGTTTGGGCTGGGCCACGCCACCTCCAACCGGGGCGCGGATCACCTGTACGCCCTGCCGGCCATTGACCTGGCGGGCGCGTGGGAGACCGCCGGACGGATATTCCCGGCCGAGATTGTGCCGGAACTGATGGCCCCGGCAAACGAAAAGTACAAACCGGACATGGTCGTCTACGGCGAACATTTCTGCGCCATCAGCGACGCGCTGGGCATTTGCAAATTCAGCACCGTCGAAGAGTACAGCCTCTTCCCGGACGACCTGGCCCCCGGCGTGGCTGCCCTGTGGGGCGAGCCGGTGAGCGGGGATGACCTGCTGACCATCGGCGAGCGGATAGTCAATTTGGAGCGCCTGTACAACGTCCGCCAGGGGCTTGGCCGCGCCGACGATTGCCTGCCGCGCCGCTTTACCGGCGAACCGCTCCCGCTGTTCGAGTTCGGCCTCGACCCCGAGACAGGCCAGGTGCGCCGTTCTGAGGAACCGTTGCGCTACGGCCAGATCGAGGATTTCGACTCCATGCTCGACCGGTATTACGATCTGCGCGGTTGGACGCGGGACGGAGTGCCGACCAGCGAGACGTTGCGCCGGTTGGGATTGGAAAAATGAGCGTGTATCTGGAAATACAGGCAGACAAGTGCACCGGCTGCCGCATCTGCGAAAACTTTTGCTCGTTCCACCACGAGCAGGCGATCTGGCCGGAGCGGTCGCGCATCACGATTTTGGCCGAGGGGGACACGGGGCCGTTCACCCCCAACGTCTGCCGCCAGTGTGAGGACGCCCCCTGCGCCGCCGCCTGCCCGGTGGAGGCGATTGCGCTGGACGGGCGCAGCGGGGCCTGGGTGGTGGACGTGGAAGAGTGTATCGGTTGCGGCGCTTGCGTGGAGGCGTGCCCTTACGGCGCGATTTTCGTGCAAGAGGAACTGGGGGTGGCGCTCAAGTGCGATCTGTGCGGCGGGGAGCCAGAGTGCGCTCCGATGTGCCCCAGCGGGGCGATTACGGTGACTGGATCAAATTTCCAATCTCGGTGACAACTCGCTCGAAAACAACGGGTTTCAGGCGGGCAATTCGTTTGATGATGATGGACTGTTCCAACGATGCAATTGTATCGGCCTTGATCTTGCTTTTATGTCTCAACGTACCTGGCCTCTCGACATCCACAGTGTCAACTATGATCGAATAGGGCGTCGGACTGAGGTTGGTCGTGAGGCCGCAAACCAGGACATCGGCAGATTGTTGGTTGTACACATCATGCGATAGGACAAGAACAGGTCTCACTTTTACACCAGAGAGGTCAGAGAAAGGAAATGAGACCAAAACAATGTCCCGTTGTCTATAGGTACTCATTCCAGACCTCGTCCGCCTCGTTATCCCAGAGTTTCGCAAAAACGGCCTCGGCAGCACTCTGAAACTGGCGGCGCAACACTGTCTCGTCGTCGTCTTGTTTTAGAACCACGACGAGCACATTTATGTCTTTGGGAAGGGCAATGTCTGTGGAAAGTTCAACGACCCGCCCGCCTTTGTACGTCGCCGGGAACGTTTGCATTGAGTTTAGCAGTGGCAATACACGCTCGGCCTCGGCGCTGACCGGGGGGATGCGTTGAGGTAACGACTGAACTAACTGTGGCATATCA
>CAYNVC010000349.1:0-3204 GCA_964400615.1 uncultured Anaerolineales bacterium
CGCTTGCAGACGATGGCCCCTGAGGAGATGATGGCCTACGCCAAAGAGATCGGCGCCCCCTACGACCTCGTGGTCGAGACGGCACAACTGGGCCGCATGCCGGTGGTCAACTTTGCCGCCGGCGGAGTCGCCACCCCGGCCGACGCGGCGCTGATGATGCAACTGGGCATGGATGGGGTGTTCGTCGGCAGTGGAATATTCAAATCCGGCGACCCGGCCAAACGGGCCCACGCCATCGTCCAGGCAGTGACGCATTACGACAACCCGGAAATTCTGGCTCAGGTGAGCCGTGACCTGGGTGAAGCGATGGTCGGAATCAACGTCAGCACCATGCCCGACGTAGAACGACTGGCGGAGCGTGGATGGTAAATGACGTGGTGGTGCGCCGCGCCACCCTGGCCGACGTTCCTGACCTGGTGCGACTGCGCCGGATGATGTTCGAGTGGATGGGCTGCGACGACCCGGTGCAGTTGGACGATGCCGATGCGGCGTGCGCGGCCTACTTTGCCACGGCTATCCCGGCCAACGAGTTTTGCGGCTGGCTGGCGGTGACGGCAACGGGAGAGGCGGTGGGCAGCGGCGGCGTGGTGATTGACCAGCACCCACCCGTCCCAGGCAACACGTCGGGACGGATCGGGTACGTCATGAACATCTCCGTCGTTCCTGCCTACCGCCGCCGGGGTATCGCACGCCGTATCGTGCAAACTGCAATCGAGTGGATGGAGGATCAGGGCATTCACTACATTACTCTGCACACGACAGAGATGGGGCGGCCACTGTACGAGGAACTGGGCTTTGTGCCCAACAACGAGATGAAACTAGAGCTAGAGTGAGGGCAGGAATGAAAATTGGCGTCCTGGCCGTGCAAGGGGCCTTTATCGAACACGAAAACATACTGACGCGCATTGGCGCGGAGCCGGTGGAGGTGCGCTTGCCGGCCCACCTGGAAGGGCTGGCGGGGTTGATCATCCCCGGCGGCGAGTCCACCACCATCGGCAAAGTGGCAGATGAGTGGGGGCTGATAGAACCGCTGCGTGCTTTTGCCCAATCCGGCAAACCCGTCTGGGGTACCTGCGCCGGGATGATCCTGATGGCAAAACAAGTATCCGATAGCATGCCGGGCCAACCGTTACTGGGGCTGATGGACGTGACGGTGCGCCGCAACGCTTTTGGTCGCCAGGTGGATAGTTTCGAGGCCGATCTGGAAATCCCGGCGTTGGGCCAGGCCCCCTTTCACGCCGTCTTTATCCGCGCCCCGCTGATCGAGTCCATCGGCCCGGAGGTGGAGATCATCGCCCGCCTCCCCGACGGGACAGCGGTAACGGCCAAACAGAATAATTTACTGGCGACTGCCTTCCATCCCGAGCTGACGGACGACGACCGGTTCCATCGCTATTTTCTCCACCTGGCCGGTGATAGATAGCCTCTCGGTCTATTCCAAAATCCGGAGGGATCGCTCTAACCGAGGAAATCGCGCAGTTTGCGGCTGCGGCCGGGGTGGCGCAGCTTGCGCAATGCTTTCGATTCGATTTGCCGCACCCGTTCGCGCGTCACACCAAAAGCCTGCCCCACTTCTTCCAGGGTGTGACTCTCGCCATCCTTCAGCCCAAAGCGCATTTCCAGCACCGCCCGTTCCCGGTCGTTGAGCGAATCGAGGATCAAGTGCAACTGTTCCTTGAGCAATTGGGTCGAAGTTGCGTCAACCGGGCCGGGGGCGGTCTCGTCCTCTATGAAATCGGACAACATACCGCTGTCCTCCGTCCCCACCGGCGTCTCCAACGACATCGGCTCCTGTGAAATGCGCATGATGCGCCGCGTCTTGGCGGCCGCGCGGCGCAACCGGTGTTCCAACGAAGGTGGTAAAGGCTCTTTTTCCTCCTGCGCCTGAAGGATAGCTGTTTTGGCCTCCGGTTCCAATAAATCCGACTGCAACGCCAACTCTTCCATCGTCGGCTCCCGCCCCAGTTCTTGTACCATCTGGCGCTGCATGCGGAGCAGGCGGTTGATTGTATCCACCATGTGAACCGGGATGCGGATGGTACGGGCCTGGTCGGCAATGGCCCGGCTGATCGCCTGCCGGATCCACCACGTGGCGTAGGTCGAGAATTTGAAACCTTTGGTGTGATCAAATTTTTGCGTCGCCCGCAGCAACCCGATATTCCCCTCCTGAATCAAATCCAGAAACGAAATGCCGCGTCCCACATAGTGCTTGGCGACGCTGACCACCAGCCGCAGGTTAGCCCTGGTCAGCAACTGGCGGGCACGCACAGCCTGCTCGTCCATACCGGCCCACGTTGCCACAATATCCTTCCCGTCTGGCATTGCGCGGTTGATTTTGTAGCGGGATGGGAACTTGTGCCGTTTGCTCCACTCGGTGCAGATCAATTCCAGCACGGGATCGGGGATCAGGTAAAGCAGGAGAAAAGCATCGAAAAGGTCACCGGTGAACGCCGTCCAGCCTCCATTTATTGATTCCGCCAACCCGGTCTGCTGTAAAAAATCATATAGATATGACCTGGTTTTAGGCATCAGTGTGGGACGGATTGTTCTGGCCTCCTCGGCCAGGGAGGTCAGGTCGGGCACGGCTATGTTCATACGCTTGCAGTTTTTGAGCACCGCGGCCCACGCCTTGCGCAGCGAATCCAGAATAGCTTTCAGCGTCTCCCGCTCATCCCGCTCGCCCATCCGCGCCTGCAAGTCGCGCAGATAAACCATAGCTTCCTGTTTGGTAGAGAGCCATATCTCCTGGTGTTGCTCCAGGAGCGGAACCCGCCCGATCTCGTGCAAGTACATCTGCACCGGGTCATTCGACGTTTCGATCAATGCGTCACTCTCAATATCTGATAACTCTTCTGCAATTTCCTCCAACTCGTCGAGAGATGGTTCATTCACTTCCTCCAAAACAACAGCGGCGACATCTGGATCCAATCCCTCCTCGTCCACGTCGGGCAGAATTGAAGCGGCATCGGTCAATGGCGACAGAATATCCTCTTCCACAGACCCTACCACATCTGACGCATCTATGTCCGCTACCCCGGCATCGTATTCCACATTCATAGACACCTCAGCCTGGAGCTACGCCCAGCGCCGTGCCAACGCTCGTTGTGTGCGCAGCAACGCCTCCTTATAGTTTCGCAATGCTTCGATGTATTGCCCCGCTCGCATATCGCCCGCCTCCCGCGCCTCGAGAGTCAGGGAGGTCAA
>CAYNVC010000350.1:0-3141 GCA_964400615.1 uncultured Anaerolineales bacterium
GCGCGGTCACCAGCGACACGACGCCGGCACTGACGTGGAACACGGCAGCGGACAACGGGGATGCAGGCGTGGCGGGGTACAATCTCCAAATCAATGGACACACTTACGTCATCACGGCCCCAACGACTGCCTACACCCCCACGCTGGCCGACCGCACTACCTATACCTGGACCGTGCGGGCCTACGATAGAGCCGGGAATTACGGCGCTTACGCCCCGTCCCGCACGCTGCGGGTGGGTTATTTCTACGTCTACCTGCCGCTGACGCTGCGTCAGTGGGCCACATGGTACCAGTACGACACCTATGAACCTAACAACACCCGCGCGGAAGCCTACGGGCCATTGAACAGCGGGCAGAATTACTACTCCCACATCTACAACGAGAGCGACCAGAAAGACTATTACCACCTGACCCCCAACTCGTCCGGCTCAATCGTCGTTAACCTGACTGTCCCCGCGTGCTGTGACTATGATCTGTACCTGTACAACTCGTTAACGGGCAATTTCATCGCAGCCTCAAACTATACGGGCAAGGGACTCGACGAACAAATGATTTACAATTCCGCTCAGGCTAACACCACATACTATGTCCTGGTATACAGCCCCTACCAGGATCACAGCAGCCAAGATCAGTATCGGCTACGAGTTGCATTGCCATAATGGACACGGGTGAATTTAGCCCTGCTCTTTGAGCAGATTCACCCGGAAAAACGCGGATAAACCGATAAAAAAGGAGCACCCCCGAATGATCTGTCCAACTTGTGGAACCGAGAATCGTCCCGGGGCACGATTTTGCGCCAAATGCGGCACACCGCTGGGAAACGAGATCCCCTCCCCACCTCCACCTCCCGCACTCGTTGCGAGCAGCCCGTCCGACCCCGCTCAAGTGGCCGGCAAGGTTGGGGTATTTGGCGGCCACAGCCTGCTCACCTTTGGCGCACTGGCAGTCCTGTTCGCCTTTATGCTCCCCTGGGCCTCGTGCAGCGGGATACAACTCAGCGGCCTCGACATCGTCACCCAATCCTCACAATATGGGGGTAGTGGTTCGGAAAAGCTCTTGCTCCTGGTTCCCCTGGGCGCACTGGCGCTGTTGGTGATAGGGATTGCCGGGGTAGTAATCAACCTGCTGGGCAAAAAACTGCCGCTCAGCCTGGCCCGTCTGCTCCCCTTCCTGCCCTTGCTGGCCGGGCTGCCGGGGTTATGCGGATGCTGTCCCTCCTGCGCGTTTTTCGCCAACATCCAAAACGCCCGTTCCGACCCCAACAATTTTGGTCTGGGAACATTGATTCAAGTACGATACGGCTTTTGGCTCACGTTGATTGGGCTGGGAATATCGTTCGTCGGTATGGTGCTCGCATTCGCGGGAGGCTTAGCGACCCGCAAGCGCGCAGATTCATCCTAGATCTTTTAACCACGAGGAGGATTTCTATGCCCGGAGAGATACAACTGACCGTCCAAACCAACAAGACCACCTTCCCCGCCGCCGAGGGGCAGCAATTGGTGTACATCCTCATCGCAGCTCGACCCAGCGGAGAGGTCTCCCAGGTTCAAATGCCGCTCAACTTTAGCCTGGTGCTCGACCACAGCGGTTCGATGAGCGGCGAAAAGCTGAACAACCTCAAAGAGGCGGCCAAACTCGCCGTTGACCGTATGGGGGCGCAGGATTTGGTCTCTATCGTCGTTTTCGACGACAAAGTAAAAGTCATCGCCCCCAGCCAACCGGTCACAGACCCCGCCAATCTCAAACGGCTGATTGATTCCATCCGCGACGGCGGCGGCACCGAAATATCAGGCGGCATGCGCCAGGGGCTGGCAGAACTGCGGAAAGGGTTGGACGGCAACCGAGTCAGCCGCATGCTCCTGCTGACCGACGGGGAGACTTTTGGCGACGAAGACGTCTGCCGCCGCCTTGCCGGGGAGGCCGGCGGAGAAGGCATCGCCATCGCCGCCCTGGGGTTGGGCGAGGAGTGGAACGAGAAACTCTTGGACGACATTGCCCAGGCCAGCGGCGGCGACTCGGATTTTATCCCCGCCGGGCAGCCGGAGGCCATCGGCAGCACGTTCGAGCGCCAGGTGCAGGCGGCCCAGGCCACAGTCGTCCAGAATGCAGAGATGATCCTGCGCCTGGTGGGAGGCGTCATGCCCCGTGCGGTCTGGCGGGTGACACCCCTGATCGCCAAATTGGGCCACCGCGCCATCTCGGACCGCGACGTACAGATCACACTAGGCAGTATGGACCGGGAGCAAGGTCAGAGCGTGCTGGTCGAGATGCTCGTCCCGCCTCGCAAGCCCGGCACGTATCACATCGCCCAGGCCGAGGTGAATTACGACGTGGTCGCCACCGGTCTGGTGGGAGAGAAAGCCAAAACCGACATCGTGCTGAATTTCACCGCCGACCCGGCCCAGGCGCAAGAGACCAACCCTCACGTGATGAACATCATCGAAAAAGTGACGGCGCACAAATTACAGACCCGCGCGCTGGACGAGGCCGCGCTGGGCAACATCGCCGGAGCCACGCAGAAACTACGCGCTGCCGCCACCCGTCTACTGGAACTGGGCGAGGAGGAATTGGCCCAGACCGCAACGGAAGAGGCCGAGCGGTTGGAGCAGGGCGAGGAACTCTCCGCCCACGGCGCTAAAAAACTGCGCTACGCAACGCGCAAGCTGACACAGAAACTAGATTAAAGAGGGAGGATACCATGCCTATATGCCCAAATTGTGGTTCACAACAACCAGACGGAGCAGCTTTTTGTGACGAGTGCGGGGCCAAACTGGACGCCGTCCCCCCGGCGGCGGGCGCTCCCCCGGCCCCCCCGGTGCAGCCTACCCCCACCGCTTTGGCGACCAACTGCCCCGTCTGCGGCGCACCGGTGGTGCCAGGAGCACCCTTCTGCGATAACTGCGGCACGGCGCTGGGCCAGTCGCCCCCACCGCCCACGCCCGCGCCAGCACCTGCTCCCAGTCCCACACCGCCCCCACCGCCGCCCGTCCCTGCCCCACCGCAGCAGGCCGCTGCACTGACGTGTCCCAGCTGCGGCGCTCAACTGGAACCAGACAGCCGCTTTTGCGATATGTGCGGTGCGCCGGTGAGCGCCCCCCCCCCCCCCGCACCCGCCCCCCCCCCCCCCCCCCCCCCCCCCCC
>CAYNVC010000351.1:0-3130 GCA_964400615.1 uncultured Anaerolineales bacterium
TATCCGTACCCCCCGCAACCGCAAACTGTTGCTGACGACGGTGATGGAGCTGGAGGCCATCGCCAGCGCCGCCAGCACCGGGTGAAGTTGACGCAGCGCGGCGGGCGCCCACGTCAATGGATAGAGCACCCCCGCTGCCACCGGGACGAGGACGATGTTGTAGAAAAAGGCCCAGAACAGGTTTTGCTTGATGGTGCGCATCGTGGCCCGGCTGAGGGCCAACGCCTGCGCCACCGCTCGCAGATCGCCCCGCATCAACGTCACATCCGCCGTCTCCATCGCTACGTCTGTGCCGCTGCCCAGCGCGATCCCCACGTCGGCCTGGGCCAGCGCCGGGGCGTCGTTGATGCCGTCGCCGACCATGGCGACCAGGTGGCCTTCGGATTGCAGTTGTTTCACCTGGGCGGCTTTGTCTGCGGGCAGCACCTCGGCGACGACCCGATCAATGCCCACCAGTGCGGCGATGGCCTCGGCGGTGCGGCGATTGTCGCCGGTGAGCATGACCACTTGCAACCCCAGGCGGTGCAGTTGCGCCACCGCCTCGGACGAGCCTTCCTTCAGCGTGTCGGCCACACCCAGGACACCACGTGCCTGCCCATCCACCGCTACGACCACACAGGTGCGAGCCTCCGCTTGCAGCCGCTCCACCTCGGCAGCCAGGCCGCCCAACGGGACGCCCTCGGTACTCATCCAGCCCGGTTTGCCCACCAGCACCGCGTGGTCCTCCACCTGAGCACGGATGCCCCGCCCGGCAACCGCCTCGAAACTCTGCAGTTCGGCCAGCGACAGCCCCCGTTCCTCGGCCGCGGCGACAATGGCCTGCCCCAGGGGGTGCTCGGAGCCGCGCTCTGCCGAGGCGGCCAGCCGCAAAACGGCATCGCCCCCCACCACGTCGGTGACTGACGGCTCTCCCCGGGTGATGGTTCCGGTCTTGTCGAGCACGATGGTCTCGATCCGGTGGGCGGTCTCTAGCGCCGCGCTGTTTTTGAAGAGGATACCCAGCGCTGCCCCTTTGCCGGTACCGACCATGATGGCGGTCGGGGTCGCCAGCCCCAACGCGCAAGGGCAGGCGATGACCAGCACCGCCACCAGACGGATCAGCGCCGTGGTGAGGTCGCCGCTGGCCGCCCACCAGATGGCGAACGTGAGCAGGGCGATTGCTATTATGGCCGGGACAAAGACCTCCGCCACCCGGTCAGCCAGCCGTTGGATGGGGGCTTTGCTCCCCTGGGCCTCCCGCACCAGGCGGATTATCTGCGCCAGGGCGGTCTCGGCTCCGACCCGCGTGGCCTCGAATTTGAGCCGGCCCTGTTTGTTGATCGTCGCGCCGATGACCTCGTCACCGGTCTGCTTGTCCACCGGCAACGGCTCGCCGGTCAGCATACCCTCGTCCACCGCCGAGCGCCCCGCGACGACGACACCGTCCACCGGAATCCGCTCCCCCGGACGCACGACGACCACGTCGCCAACGCGCACCCCTTCGACCGGCACATCCACCTCCACGCCATCCCGCACGACGCGGGCGGTCTTGGGACGCAGTCCCATCAGTTTGCGGATCGCCGCGCCGGTCTGTCCCTTGGCGCGGGCTTCCAACAACTTGCCCAGTTTGATCAGGGTGATGATGACCGCCGAGGTCTCGAAATAGACGTGCTGTCCGGTGGAGGGGAAGAGCAGGACGGCGACGCTGTAGAGGTAGGCAACGGACGAACCCAGCGCTACCAGGACGTCCATGTTGGCGCTGCGGTTACGGAGGGCGTGGTAGGAGCCGACGTAATAATCCCAGCCGGTGTAGAACTGGACGGGAGTCGCCAGGGCCAAAAAGAGCCAGTTGACCCAGGGATCGTGTGCCCAGGCGGGGAGGAGACCAAAATCGCGCCCCATGCTGAGCAGAAAGAGCGGCAGGGCAAATGCGACTCCGGCCCAGAACTTGCGCGTCTGGTCGGCGATCTCGGCCCGGCGGGCCTGGGCCTCGACGTCCTCCATCCGTTCTTCGGCTCCAGCCTGCACCACCCCGTACCCTGCCCGCTCAATCGCTTCGATCATCGCCGCGACCGAGGCGACGCCGGGGATGTACTCGATGCTGGCCCGCTCGGTGGCAAAGTTGACCACGGCCTGGACAACGCCGCTCACCTTCCGGTTCAACGTCCGCTCGACCGTGGCGGCGCAGTTGGCACAGGTCATCCCCGTGATCGGCAGTTCGACGTGGGCCGTGACGACGCCATAGCCCACCTCCCGAACCCGCTGCACCAGGTCGGCCGGCGTGGCCTGGGTCGAATCGAAGGAGACGATTGCCTGCTCTGTGGCAAAGTTGACCGTGGCTTGGGAGACGCCCGGCGCTTTTTTGAGGTTGCGCTCGACGGTAAAGGCGCAATTGGCGCACGTCATCCCCGTGATCGGCAGAGTCAGTTGGGCGCTCATTCCGCCGCCGGGTAGTTGATTTCGGCCAGTAGCGCCTTGATGCTGTCCCACGTGGCGGGCGATTCCCACGCGACGGTGATAGTCTTTGTATCCACGTCGCCGCTGACGTTTGTGACGCCGGCCAGTTCGCCAAGTTCACGTTTGATGGTCATGACGCAATGGTGGCAGGTGATGTTTGGGACTCGAAAACTCTTGGTCATTTTGTTCCTCCTTAATTTATATGATAGTCATCGTGTTTATTATACCAGTAAAAGCAATCCAGGTCAATACCTGGCCCACATTTTGCCTGGATCGCGGCCATCCTGGCCGCATGCGTGCGTGTCCGCCCGCGTTCCGGCAGGTCGGGTCGCGGCCATCCTGGCCGCATGCGAGCGGGGACGCCCGCGTTTCAGCGGTCGGATCGCGGCCATCCTGGCCGCATGCGAGCGGGGACGCCCGCGTTCCGGCAGGTCGGATCGCGGCCATCCTGGCCGCATGCGTGCGTGTCTGCGTTATCCACTCAGGAGTCCGAATAAAACGGCGCATGGCAACGTTGAATAGTTGTGCAACTGGATGACGATCTGTGCGTATTGAAAAAGGCAAAAGGAAGGGTGAATTTGGAGTCGAAAGGAATTTACGATGGAAACTGAGATTGACCACACACTGATTGATCTGCAGGACATAGTCAAGACTTACGAGACCGGCGCGGGCGGCGTGACCGTCCTCAAGAACA
>CAYNVC010000352.1:0-3125 GCA_964400615.1 uncultured Anaerolineales bacterium
CAAGATGGGGCTGGACGCGACCGCCCCGCTGGGCGCAGCGCGGCGCGGGTACGAGCGGGTGCAGTACGAACCGCCGGATTTGGCGCGTCACGGTACAAAATAGAGCGCAGCAGACGCTTGCAAAATGCCATTTTTTGGTGTATGATAACATTGATCCGCATCCACAAGGCCACAAGATGAACTTGATTCTAGCCAGGGAATCGCAAGGAGGATACAATGGACATCATCAAGGTTGCGGCCACATCTCGTTCGACTTCAGTAGCAGGAGCCATCGCCGGCGTCATGCGCGAGAGAGGGCAAGTGGACGTGCAGGCCATCGGCGCGGGCGCGGTCAACCAGGCGATAAAGGCGCTCATCATCGCCAAAGGATATCTGGAGCTGGACGGAATCGACGTCGTCTGCGTGCCAGCCTTTGTCGAAGTGATGATTGACGGCCAGGAAAGAACTGCCGTGCGATTGAGCATCGAGCAGAGAGAGCCGGGCGTCGGCAAGGCCACCCCGGTCACAGACGAGGTGTAACATCTACGCCACCCCCCAGAAAGTAGACCTGCATGTTCACAGTACAGCCTCCGACGGTGTGCTCACGCCATCGGAGGTTGTCAGTTTAGCGGTTCAGCGCGGCCTGGACGCAATCGCGCTCACCGACCACGACACGTTGGGCGGGATAGCCGAGGCCCAAAAGGCGGCGGCGGGTTCCGGGCTGGAAATCATCCCCGGAACCGAGGTCAGCTCCGAAGGCGAATGGGGCGACCTGCACATTCTGGGCTATTACGTGAGCCTGACGAGTGATCCGCTGAACGAGATGATGCAAGAGATGCAGAACTCGCGCCTGGGCCGGGCACGCAAGATGGTGCAGCGGCTGGGCGAATTGGGTATGCCGCTGGAATGGGAGCAGGTGCAGGCGCTGGCCGGGGGGGAGAGCGTCGGCCGGCCGCACGTGGCCCGCGCCCTGCTCGAGCGGGGCTACGTGGTGACGCTCCAGGACGCATTCGACCGCTTTCTGGCTAACGGCGGGCCGGCTTACGTCCCCCGCCTCAAGTTGACCCCCGAGCAAGTGATCCGGACAATTATTGCAGCCGGCGGAGTCCCGGTGCTCGCCCACCCCGGCTATTATTGGGACATTTTAGAACGGCTGCCGGAATTCGTGGGGTACGGGCTGTGCGGATTGGAGACGTACTATCCCAACCACTCGCCGGCCGAGATCGAGAGCCTGGAGAGGCTGTGCCAAAAGTACAACCTGATTCCCACCGGCGGCAGCGATTTTCACGGGCCGGGATTCGAGGAAGGCGCACCGCTCGGCTCGGTGGACGTGCCGGGCAAGTGCGTCGCGCAGTTGAGAGAGAAAAAACGACAATGGGAAAACGTCTAATCGTCATCGGCGGGGTGGCCGCCGGGATGAGCGCCGCCGCCAAAGCCAAACGGGTTGACCGCGAGATCGAGGCCCTGGTCTACGAAAAGAGCCACTATATCTCTTACGCCGCCTGCGGAATGCCCTACTATATCGCCGGGGACATTGCCGACCACCTCAGCCTCCTGGCACGCACCCCGGAGCAAATGGCAAAACAAGGAGTCCAGGTACACGTCCGCCACCAGGTGACGGCGCTCGACCCCACCGCGCACACCGTGACCGTGCGCGACCTGGAAACCGGGCGCGAGTTCACACAAGGGTACGATAAACTGGTCATCGCCACGGGGGCGCGTCCGATTCGCCCGCCCCTGCCCAATCTGGACCTGGGCGGGATTTTTGCGTTGCGGGCGCTCGAAGAAGGACAAGCCATCCGCCGCTTTGTGCGCGAAAACAACCCCCGCCGGGCCGTCATCCTCGGCGGTGGCTACGTGGGCGTGGAGATGGCGGAGACCTTTCGCCGGTTAGGGCTGCAAGTCACACTCCTGATCCGCTCCGGCAAAGTGATGCGTGCCACACTGGATCAGGAGATACGGGCGCTGTTGGAGGAGGAACTCGTCCGCCAGGGTGTAGAGATCGTCGCCGGGCAGGCGACCGCTTTCGAGGGCCAGGGCCAGGTGAGCGCGGTGCTCACAGAAAATGGGCGCTACCCGTGCGACGTGGCGCTGCTGGGGGTCGGAGTGCGGCCCGTGGTGGAACTGGCCCGCGCGGCGGGCGTGGCTCTGGGCAAGACGGGGGGCATCGCCACCGACGACCACATGCGCACCAACCTGCCCGATATTTACGCCGCCGGCGACTGCGCCGAAGCGTTCCACCTGCTCACGGGCCAACCGGCCTACATTCCATTGGGCAGCACGGCCAACAAACAGGGGCGCGTGGCGGGAACAAACGCAGCCGGGGGCGAGGCCATCTTTGGCGGTGTGGTGGGGACGATGGTCGTGCGGGCGTTCGACCTGGCAATCGCCAGCACCGGCCTGACGGCGGCCCAGGCTCAGGATTTGGGGTACACCGTCAAAGCGCCGCTGGTCAAAGCGATGGACAAGGCACACTATTTCCCCGGCGCGGCCCCGCTCCACGTCAAACTGGTGGTGGACGAGAAAAGCAAGCGGCTATTGGGAGGGCAAATCGTCGGGCAGCACAGCGCAATCAAGCGCATAGACGTGTTGGCGACGGCGCTCCATCACCGGCTGACCGTCTCCGACCTGCGGCGGCTGGATTTGAGCTACGCCCCGCCATTTGCGCCGGTGTGGGATCCAATCCTGGTAGCGGCTAACGTGGCGGCCAGATAACTTGATTACCCACATATTTGAGCAAGGATAAAATCGTGGGTTCCGGGTCAGTAAGAAACCGGTTTTCTTCCCCTGATGGAACGCGGGCGTCCACGCCCGCATGCGGCCAGGATGGCCGCGATCCGGGAAAGACGTGGGTAATCACCAGAACCTGAATCGCTTGCGGTCTAAAAACAAAAGTGTTATAATATCAATTGGGGGGGCGCGTAGCTCAGTTGGTTAGAGCGCTACACTCACATTGTAGAGGTCAGGGGTTCGAGTCCCTTCGCGCCCACTCGTTTACATCAGGCCGCAGATGCGTGGAAGAGATGCTCCTACCCGGTATCTGCGGCCTGTCTGGTTATATTAGAGAAACGACTATGCCCACACCACGTAACACCAGTGAGCAATTCCAGCTAGATTGGCTCATCAGCAACCTGCGCTGGTTGCTC
>CAYNVC010000353.1:0-3096 GCA_964400615.1 uncultured Anaerolineales bacterium
CCCTTTGCATACGAGTCCCTCTATACTATGTGTTCCCCTTCCGCTTCGAAAGCCCCATCAGTTGGAGGTCTCCATATCCGCCAGCGCAATCTCGGCCGGCGGCCAGTTTGCGTGATAGTGCAGCGCGGCCTCGAAATCGGCCCGTGCCCCGGCGCTATCTCCCTGCGCCAGACGGGCCTTGCCCCGCCAGTAGTAAGATTCCTCCAGGTTGCCCGTCGTTTGCAGCGTCGCATCCGCCAGGGCGACGACGCTTTCGTAGCGCCCCACGGCGTAATAGCTCTCGTAAGGGCCGAACTGGTACCACAGCATGCGGTAGGGCAATTTCAGCCGGAGCGCCTGGTCGTAGGCGTCCGCCGCCTCGGCGTGCCGCCCCAGCCAGGTCAGGTTGGAGCCAACGTTGAACCAGGAAAAAGCCGCCCAATCGGCGCAGTCGGCGTAGGCGGTGCAGGATTCAGGCGTGGACGCAGCCTCAGCGCGGGCCGTCTCCAATGCCCGCCCGTACATCTCCGCGTCATCCAGGTCGAGGCCGAGGAGCGCCGCCAATGTTTCCCCACGCTCCGGGGCATAGATCACCAGGTAAACCCGATCAAAGACGCGCCACAGCTCATCCATCTCCCGGTAGCCGATGAGTACGTCCGGCCCGTGGAGCGCGTCGTAGGTGATGAACTGCCCCGCCGCGTCGTCGTAGCCGACGATGAGCCGGTAGTGGCCCATCTGGTCGCTGGGATCGCGCACGTACCAGGTCTCGACGATGACGGGGAATCCGGCGCGGATCAACTCCTTGAGCCGGTCGAGCGCACCGCCGACGCGCACGAGCGCCCCCATCCCCAGGCCGCGTGTGTAAGCCTCCATCTCCCACGGGCTGACGTTTTTGTCCTCCGGGTCTGGCTTGAGCGCCGGGGCAATGTCGTACTGCGTCTCGCTGCGCCCCCAGTAGGAGAGTGCCATCGCCAGCGTGGTGGGGCCACAGTTGTTCCAGCCCTGGTGCTCGTGCCGCAGTCCGGTGAGGGTCAAACTGACGGGCAGTGTGGGGATTGGACTCGGTGCCATGGTGGGGGGCGGTGTGGAAGACGGGGACGGCGTCTGGGTGGGGAGGGGTGACGGGGACGGCGCGGACGGCACGGCGCGTGTGGTTGTGGGCGCCGGCGTGGGCAGCACGTCCGGGTGGGGGCGGTGACGCAATTCTCGTAGCGGCTGCGGCAGATAGTAAGCGTAACGGCCCGGCAGCGCCCGGATGAGGGCCGGGACGGACAGCAGAACGATGCCCAAAAGCAACAGCAAGATAACCAGAGTCAGGATGAAGCGTGATTTCGTCATGCGCCCATCATACCAGAACAGGCCACATGATGCAAACTCTATCTTTCCAGGCCCCTGGGAATTGGGGCGGCCCCGCCCCCCAAACACGGCCTGGATTCGGCAATCCGAGCGTCACGCGAAATCTCTGCCCCTTTTTCTAACGTATCTCTAACGTATCTCTTGCGTTAATCTAATTGTAATCGGGCACAATGTAGGCAGCTTGTGGCTGAGACCACAAAATCAATCTCGATTCGAGGAGGTGCAGAAATGGCTAATCTGGTACGTTGGGAGCCTTTCAGCGATCTGGTTACTTTGAGGGAGGCAATGGACAGACTCTTTGAGGAGAGCATCGTACATCCGCGCTCAGGGTGGTTGGCCCCGGCAGGAGAGGGAGCACTGGCCGTGGATATGTACGAGACCGACGATGCCATCGTCGTCAAATCGGCCATCCCCGGCATCAAAGCCCAAGACCTGGACATCAGCGTCGTCGGCGACACGCTGACCATCAAGGGCGAGACTAAATCGGAGCAAGAGGTTAAGGAAGAGAACTATATCCGCCGCGAGCGCAGCTATGGCTCCTTCTGCCGCTCACTTCCACTCCCGCTCCCGGTCGTGGCCGAAAAGGCCGAAGCCGAGTTCGAGGACGGCATTCTGACCCTGACTCTGCCCAAAGCCGAAGAGGTCAAACCCAAAGCAATCAAAGTCAAGGCAAAGGGAAGAAAATAAGGACGAGTAGGAAGTAGAGAATGAGGAGGTGTTAAAATGACAATGGTACGCTGGAATCCGTGGCGCGAGGCTGTGACTTTGCGCGAGGCGATGGATCGCCTCTTTGAAGATAGTTTCATTCCGTCGAGACCGAGGGCGGATCGGGAGAGGGGCGTGCGTGGGCAAACGTACCGGTTGCCCTTGGACGTGTACACGACCCCAGAGGAAATCGTCGTCGTGGCATCGTTGCCGGGCCTGACCCCCGACGAGGTTGACATCGCCATCGAGGGGGACAGCCTGACCATCCGGGGCGAGCTGCGGCCCCCGCTGGAGAACGTCGAGTACCTGTTCCAGGAACGAGGCTATGGCGCGGTCTCCCGCACGCTGACCTTGAACGTGCCGGTGGAGGCGGACAAGGCCGAAGCGGTGTTCGAGAACGGTGTGCTGACGCTGACGCTGCCCAAGGCGGAGGAAACCAAGCCCAAAGTCATCAAGGTCAAGAGCAAGTAGACGAGAGGGTGCGTGTTGTAGCATGCGGGCAGGATGCCCGCGATCCGGCGGGGACGCCCGCACTCCCAGAAACCAGGTTTTTCCCGAAAAACCTGGTTTCTTTTCATTCCTCGTGTCACTACTCGCCCCAGTCCACCAGATAACGCTCGGCCACCCAGCCCAGGAGCGGCCCCATTCTCCCCGTCAGGCGCAACAAGGTGCGGCTGCGTATGCTATAGAGCAGCCAGGCCACCCAGGCGCGTCTCTGCATATATTGTCCCGTCCGGTGGGTCAGCACGTGACGGCGATACTGGCGGAACGAGAAATCGCTTTTGGCAAAGCCATCCTCTAACTCTCGAGCCGCCACGTCCCCATACCCCAGGGAAAAACTGATCCCCTCCCCCAACAGCGGATCCACTCCGGCCGCGTCGCCCACCAACAGCACGTGGGGAGCGGAGAACAACCCCTGTGGATGGAAACAGCGCAGTGAATATCCTTCCAGTTTGTGCTGCTCCATCGTCGCGCCCGCGCGGGCCAATTCCTCTCGTAACATACCTCTGAGGGAGACGCGCACGGCGCGAGGGTGAACCCGGCTGTCAAAGATAC
>CAYNVC010000354.1:0-3094 GCA_964400615.1 uncultured Anaerolineales bacterium
CGAGGTGCTGGCCGGGTTGGTGCCGTGGGCCGAATCCGGCACCAGGATGACGTTTCGCTCAGTATCACCCCGGTCGAGGTGATAGGCTCGCATCATCAGCACGCCGGTGAGTTCGCCGTGCGCCCCGGCCGCCGGCTGCAAGCTGACCGCCGCAAAGCCGCCGATCTCTTTGAGGAATTCTTGCAGGTGGTACATCAAAAAGAGCGCCCCCTGCACCGTTTCCTCGTCCTGGTAGGGGTGAATGTGGGCAAAGCCCGGCAGACGGGCCAGCGCCTCGTTTATCTTGGGGTTGTACTTCATCGTGCACGAGCCGAGCGGGTAGAGGCCGATGTCAACCCCATAGTTTAGTTGGGAGAGCCGGGTATAGTGGCGGACGAGGTCGGACTCGCTCACCTCCGGCAGCGGGAGGTCATCCCGCACCAGGCCGGCCGGGAGGTCGGTCGGTGGGACGTCCAGCCCCGGCAGTATGGCGGCCCGGCGGCCAGGGCGGGAGATTTCAAAGATCAAAGGCTCGGTCATAATTAGCTCCTGTCAAGATGGCGCGTTGTGGATTAGAAAAAACCGCTGTACACGCGCTGCACAACGCCGTGATAGATCCAGTTTATCATGGATATAAAATCGAACACGGGTAACCTGACGGCTCGCTGGACGCTCCGGGCAAACGGTGGCAGGTCACTGCACTCTAACAATATCGCGCCCACGTTGGGATTTTCGGCGATCAAGCGTCGTGCGCTCTCTACCACTTCTGCCTCGAGTTTGTCGTAGTGAAACTGCCCCCCATACTCCAAAATGTTGCGGAATTCGGGCTGGTCTTCCATTCCCAGGTAGACGATGGGAATATCAGAGGTGATGCCACAAGCCTCGAGCATCTCTTGCCCCACTGCTTTGGCGTTGGCGACCAGTATGCCCACTCGTTGCTCTGGCTTGAGGGCACGAGAAATCACCGGCACTTGCAACAGGCTGGAAAGAAAGACGGGGATACTCAAGGCCGCGGCCACTTGCCGTTGGTAGTTGGCAAAATAGCCGCAAGCACCCACCATCGCGCGCACACCCTCCTGTTCAAACTCGTGTCCCGCCTGGATGATCATATCGAGCAGGGCGGGGTCGGCACTCATAATGCGCTCTACCGTAGCCTGGCGCAAAATCTTGTAGCGGACGGGAAAATCGAACGTAGTGGCGTTGGCTACGTTACCCGGCAACAACGGGTACCAGGTTTCCAGAGTCACGATTCCGATGGCATGCCCGGCTATGGATTGCCTGGGCATCGTGAGCCGTTTGCCCAGCACGTCGTTTTTGCCGAAAAAAGCATATTCTATAGTGGCTCGTTCATTCTCCCGCAGGTTGGCCTCCGGTCTGAACCTGGCGACGTGAGTGTCGCCGTCCCTATCGCACGTTTTCCAGAGCCTCCACCAGCGCGTCAATATCCTGGCGCGGGTTCATCTCGGTCACGCAGAGGAGCATGTGGTCTTGCAGGTGTGGATAGTCCCGTCCCAGGTCGTAGCCGCCGATGATGCCCCATTCTTCCAGCAAATGGTCGTTGATCTCTTGCACCGGCCTGGGGCAGCGCACCACGAACTCTTTGAAGAAAGGTTTGTCGTCCAGGGGGGAGAATCCATCAATCTCTGCGATCTGGCGTTGGGCATAGTGGGCCTTGTGGTAGCACAGTTCCGCCACCTGGCGCATTCCGCTCTTGCCCAGCGCGGTCATATAGACCGCCGCCGCCAGCGCCACCAGCCCCTGGTTGGAGCAGATGTTGGAGGTCGCTTTGGCGCGGCGGATGTGCTGCTCGCGGGTGGAGAGGGTGAGCACGAAACCGCGCTCCCCCTCGGCGTCCACGGTCTGGCCCACCACGCGACCGGCCATCTTGCGCACGTATTTCATCCGGGTGGCGAAAAAGCCCAGGTACGGCCCGCCAAAGTTTAGCCCGGCTCCCAGTCCTTGCCCCTCGCCCACCACGATGTCGGCCCCGAACTCGGCGGGGGGCTTGAGCAGCCCCAGTGCGACGGGGTCGGCCACGACGACAAAGAGAGCGCCGACGGCGTGCGCCGCCTCTGCCAGAGCGCCCAAGTCCTCGATGCGGCCCAGGAAATCGGGATACTGGACTATGAGGCAGGCGGTGTCCCGGTCGAGCAGATCCGTCAGATCGGTTGCGCCGTCGTCCCCGACGACGTTCAACCCCATGCCCTGGGTGTAGGTGCGCACCACAGCCCGATATTCGGGATGGACGAAGGGGGAGATCACCACCCGGCGTCGCTTGAGGCGGTGGACGTTGACGGCGGTGATGACCGCTTCGGCGGTGGCGGTGGCCCCGTCGTAGTGGGAGGCGTTGGAGACCTCCATCCCGGTGAGGGCGCAGATCATCGTCTGGTACTCAAAGATGGCCTGCAAAGTTCCCTGGCTGATTTCGGGCTGGTAGGGGGTGTAGGCGGTGTAAAACTCGCCCCGGCTCAGGACGGCGTCCACGACCGCCGGGACAAAGTGGTTATAAGCCCCGGCCCCCAGGAAGCAAGGAGCCTCGGCGGCGGTCAGGTTCTCCCCGGCCAGCGATTCCAGCTCCCATCTGGCCCCCAACTCGGAAAGAGCCAGCGGCAAATCCAATTCGGGAAAGCGCACGCGCTCCGGCACGGCGGCGAACAGTTCTTCGATGGAACCAGCGCCCAGGGCGGCGAGCATGGTCTCCCGCTCCTCGTTGGTGTGAGGGATGTATGGCATGAGTCACCTCGGTTGTGAGACGTGATGTGTGATGCGTATTGCGTATTGCGTGTTGCGTATTGCGTATTGCGTATTGCGTGTTGCGCGATTAGCCTTCTTCTGCGGCGACGAATGCTTCGTAGGCTGCTACGTCCATCAGGGCGTCGAACTCGGCCGGGTCGGAGGGGGTGAAGCGGATCAGCCAGCCCGCGCCATAGGGGTCCTGGTTGACCGTCTCTGGCGATTCTTCCAGTTCCTCGTTGACCGCGGTGATCTCGCCGCCCATCGGCATGTAGACGTCGGAAGCGGCTTTGACCGATTCGACGACGCCGAACGCCTCTCCCTTTTCGAACGTATCCCCCACTTCCGGCAGTTCGACGTAGACGATGTCGGAGAGGGATTC